>JAOBWQ010000418.1 GCA_025463425.1 Ilumatobacteraceae bacterium
CGGATATCAGTCGGCGCCTTGGTCTCCAGGGACTTGGCCTGGGCGACGAGTCGCTTGACCGCTGCCTGGGCACGCGTTGCGTCGCCGGAGTTGACATCGGCGTCGAGGGTGTCGTTCGACGCGCGGAACGCGATCAACAGCGAACAGAACTCCATCTTCGACCCGGTCGACTTGCCGCCGGACGTGTCGCCGCTGGATCTCGCTGCCGAGCTGCAGCCCGAGGCCACCAGGACCGCGAGTGCCAGCAGGACCGGCGCGGCGACGGCGTGGATCGGTCGACGCATGATCAGCACGCTAGCCACCCATGGCCCGGTTGGGCCATCATCGAGGCCGTCAGACGGGGGCGCCGGCGACCACCACGGGGTTGGACGACTGGATCACGCCGCCGGCGAGCTCGTCGGTGATCGCGAGCAGCTTCAACGGTCCGTTCACCGTGAACGTCTCCGTCGTCGGCGAGGAGCCGAGGAGGCCGAGCGAGATCAGTTCGTCGCCGCCCACCACCTGGCCCCACAGCTGGTAGGTGCGCGACGGATCGAGCGCAGGCAGGCTCGACGCGGTGAGGTAGCCGTGCCCGTCAGGGTCGATGACGGCGCGGATCTTCAGGCTCGGGTCGATGCCGGACACGAGCTCGGCCTGGGTCGACTTCGGGTTGGCCAGCGCCCCGGCCAACTCCTGACTGAGGCCGCCCGCCTTCTGCGAGGACGTGTCGTCGTTCGACACTCGCACCGCAGCGAACGCGATCAACGCAGCTGCAGCCGTACCCGCCGCCCAAGCGCCGACCGTGCGGGTCCAGGCCCGTGGTCGTCGGGACGAGCGCATCGGCAGCACGTGCCCGAGCTCGGACTCCGGCGCGGATTCGTGACCGTCGAGGTTGCCGGCGATTCGATCCCACAACCCTTCCGGGGCGTCCATCCCCGACCAGGCCAGCATCGTCGCGACCTCACGGTGCTCCTGCACCTCGGCGCGAGCGCGAGGGTTGGCCAGGAGGTAGTCCTCCACAGCGCGACGTTCCTCCTCGCTGACAGCGTCGAGCGCGTATGCGCCCAGGAGGTCGTCCATGTCGAACGGGTTGGCGGACATCAGTGGTCCCCCAAGGTAATGCCGGCCGCCTGCAGGTCGGTTCGCAACCGCTTCAGACCCACGCGGATCCGGCTCTTCACCGTGCCCTCGGCCTCGCCCAACCGTTCGGCGACCTCCCGATACGTCAACCCTCCGAAGTACGCCATCTCGATCGCCGCCCGCTCTCCTTCGTTGAGCTCCGCCAGAGCTTCGCGGACCTGCGACGCCAACGTGATGTCCCAGACCTCGCGATCCACGTCGTACCCCGCATCCGCGGCGAGGTGCGCATCACGGTCCTCACGTCGCCGCCGCGACGTGTTCGACCGCAACGAATCCACCGATCGGCCGTGGGTGTGTGCGAGCAGGAAGCTTCGCAGTGATCCACGATCGGGGTCGAAGCGGTCCGGCTCGTTCCACAGCCGGAGGAAGACTTCTTGCACGATCTCTTCGGCCTGAGCGTGATCGAGCAGCAGCCGCTTGGCCAGACCGAACACCGCGCCGGCGTGACGGCGATATGCCTCGGCCAGGGCAGCCTGCTTGTAGCGCCCGATCGCGACGACGAGCGACGCGTCTGAAGAGGAGCTGAAGTCGTCGCGCACACCCACTGTTCGGAGCGGGTCCGCTGCTGGATGACGTTCGTTCGTCACGTGGCGCGGCGGGCCGCATCCGCGACCTCGCTGGGATCGAGGACGAACCGGCTCACGGTTTCGATGTGCGCCGTGTTCGGGAACGCGTCGATGACCTGCGTTCCGTCATGCCGGTAGCCGTGCCCAACGAGGATCCGCGCGTCTCGGGCGAGCGAGCCGGTGTCGCAGCTGACCAGCACGATGACGGGTGCGCCGGTTGCTACGAGGACCGCGGCTGCGTGGCGGTCGAGACCGTGCCGGGCCGGATCGGCGATGACGAGGTCGGCCGCCACCGCCTTCCAGTCCTCGACCCGTGCCTCGACGATGCGCGCCGTTCGGCCGGCCAGGTTGACCCGAGCATCGTCGCATGCGGCAGCGGAACCCTCGATGACGGTGACCTCGCGGGCATTTGCGGCGACGGTGGCGCCGAACAGCCCGATCCCGCCGTAGGCATCCACCACGTGCGCCGAAGCGAGGTCGACATCACTGCAGGCCGCAGCGACAGCAGCGACGAGGAGCTCGGCGGCCTGGGGCGACGATTGGAAGAACGATCCCAGCGAGACACGGAGCCGGTGCCCGGCAACGTCCTCGTGCAGGACCTGCGGTCGGTGACCGATCGACGAGTTGACCTCCCCGGTCGCGATCGACGTCCGGATCACCACCTCGTCGCCCGAGCCGGGGACACCACCGCTTCGTCGTCCGATCGCTTGGCGAGTGATCTCTGCGTTGACCCCGGCGACCGACACCGGGCACGTCTCGATCGGAACGACATCGTGGGTCCGCCGCGACCGGAACCCGATCGACGCCCCGGAGGTGGCCAGACGAACGGTCGTGCGGTATGCCCATGGCGGCACCGACCCAGCGGCCACGACGACCGGGTCGACCAGTCGAGCCGTCCGCGTCAGGGCTTCGTGCACGATGGCCGCCTTGTAGCGGAGTTGTGCCGCAGGGTCGATGTGCTGCCAATCGCAGCCACCACATCCACGATGCCACGCCTCGCACGCGGGTTCGATCCGGTCCGGTGACGCATGGACGACGGAGCGCACGTCGGCCATCGCGAAGTCCTTCTTGGTGGAGCGGAGCTCGACCGAGACCGTCTCTCCCGGAAGCGCCCCGGACACGAACACGACCCGCCCGTCGGCCTGCCGAGCCAGCGCTGCCCCACCCACCACGAGGTGGGAGGTGTGCAACTCGACGGTGTCCATCGCTCGAATGGTACGGGCTCCCCGACGCCGCGACGCGGCGACGACTCGGCGCCACGCGCGCCGTAACGTGGTCCTCGATGCCTCGCCCGATCGAAATCGCCCCGTCCATCCTTCCCGTCGACTTCGCCAAGCTCGGCGAGGAGATCGTCGCGCTGGAGACGGCTGGCGTCGACCGGATCCAGTTCGACGTGATGGACGGCCAGTTCGTGCCCAACCTCACGTTCGGACCGGACATCATCGCCAGCGTTCGCAAGCACAGCAGCCTGCCGTTCGAGGCCCACCTGATGGTGCTGACCCCGGATGCGATGGCGGCTCAGTACGTCGACGCCGGGTGCCAGCGCCTGATCGTGCACGCCGAGGCCTGCACCCACCTTCACCGCACGCTCGGGCACATCGCCTCACTCGGCGCGAAGGCCGCTGTCGCGCTCAACCCCGCCACTCCGGCGGACGCCGTTGCGCACGTGCTCGACCTCGTCGACATGGTGCTGGTGATGACGGTCAACCCCGGTTTCGGTGGCCAGTCCTACATCGCCACGATGGAGCCCAAGATCCGCGAGGTTCGGGCGATGATCGTCGCGGCGGGCCTCGATGACGTCGTCGATGTCGAGGTCGACGGCGGCATCGGCCCGGCCACGGTGGCAGGGGTCGCGTCGAGCGGCGCGAACATCCTCGTCGCCGGCACCGCGCTCTTCCGCGACCCCGAGGGCCTCGCCCATGCGGTCTCGGACCTGCGCGCCCGGGCTCAGGCGGCCATCGCGGGCTGAGCCGTCAGCCGACCCGTGCTCGGCGCGGTGCCCGGCCGCCGCGGTCCGCTTCGGCGGCGCGCCGAGCCGCCAGGAAGATCGCGGTGAAGAGCCAACGGATCGCCGCGAGTGCGAGGACGATCGCGATCACCGCTGCGATCGGCTTGGCGAAGGCGAGGACGATGCCCTTCTTGTCGTCGGACAGACCCTTCAGCATGCCGGCATCGATCTCGCTGCCGTCCACGTGGAAGGTGCGCACCGGGTCCTCGATCACCGGGCATGCGACCGCCTTCTCGGTGAGCCCGATCACCGCGTTGCCGCCGAGGATCGGCTTGTCCTCGCGCACCTTCGAGGTGAGGACGAGCTCGGCGCCCTGCGGGACGGCACCGACGAGGTAGTCGTGGTTGACGTCGAGGAACTGCACGTCGTTGCCGTAGCGGATGTCGATCAGGTTGCCGAGCACGTAGCCCGTCGGCGAGCCCGCCCGGACCTGCTCGATCTGGTAGCGCGCGACCCGGTAGTCCTTGGCCACGACGCGGCCGACGAAGACCACCGACGCGATCGGCGGTGTCGGGCAGCCGGTCGGGATCTGCAGCAGCGGAGCCGAAGGTGCCGCCGCGGGAGCCGGGACCGGAGCGCCCGATTCGTCGTCACCGGCGAGCGGGCCGGCGGCGGGCGCTTCCGGTCCGGACGTGGACGTGGCCGACGGGTCGGTGCCCGGCGGTGCCGGCACCGTGGCCGCGGCGAGATCGGCGTGAGCCAAGGTCAGCACCCCCAACGCGGCCGATGCGATCAGCCACCTCGCGACGCCGTTCATCCCGCTCAAGCTAGTGGTGCGGCGCTTCGTGTGATCGGCACCCGTCCGCTCTCGGGTCAGCGGCCCTGGAACGTGGGATCGCGCTTCTCGGCGAACGCGCTGATCGCCTCGACGGTGTCGCGGGTGCCGAAGTTGACGGTTTGGGCTGCGCCCTCGTCGTCGAGCGCCTGCTCCATCGTCTGCGACATCGAAGCGTTGAGCATCCGTTTGGTCTGCGCGAGCGCGATCGGCGGCGCCGCGGCGAGACGGGTGGCCCACGCGTCGACGAACCCGTCGAGCTCGGCGTCGGCGACCACTCGGTTGACCAGCCCGAACTCCCGCGCCTCCGTGGCACTCAGGATGTCGCCGAAGAAGGCGATCTCCTTGGCCACGTGCAGGCCGACACGGCGAGGCAGCAGCCACGAACCGCCGAAGTCGAGCGACAGGCCACGGCGGCTGAAGATCTGCGAGAACCTTGCCGTCTCCCCGGCGACGACGAGGTCGCATCCGAACGCGAGGTTGCAGCCCGCACCGACAGCCACGCCGCGCACCTTGGCGATCGTCGGTTGGGGCAGGCGGTGCAGGGCCAGGGCGACGTCGCCGACGTGGCGCATCTGCGCCAGTCCGTGTTGCGGCGGGCCGTCCGTCGCGGGCTCCCACAGGTCTGCGCCGGCGCAGAACTCGCCGCCGGCACCGGTGACGATGACGACCCGGTCCTGCCGGGTGCGCGAGATCTCGCGGAGTGCTGCGAGCAGCTCGGTCCAGAGCTGCACGGTGGCAGCGTTCTTCTTCGCCGGCCGGTTCAGCGTGATCGTGACGATGCCGTCGTGACGATCGACCTCGATGGTTTCCATGTCCTGCGACGATACTGATCCCATGGGCTACAACCCGCAGCACAAACGAGTCCCCAAACGTGGCGATCTGGCGATCGTCCTCGTCGCGATCGCCGTCGCCGTCGCGCTCGTGCTGTGGGCGTTCATCGGCTGATCTGACGGGCTGTCCGACGGACTCTCTGGATGGCGCTGCGCACGGCGCGCATTGGCTTGCGTCGCGAATTGCGACGATGTAACTTGCGCCGTCGACCCGTTGCGCGGTGGGTGTCCCCATGTGACGACGCCGACATCTACCCCGGGGAGACAACATGTTGCGTTCCATCCGCCAGCACGCCGTGTGGATCGCGTGTTGCACGATCCTGACGATGATGAGCACGGTCCTCGTGCCCGCTGCCGCCAGCGCCACGAGCGCCAAGGCCGTGACGACGTCCCACTCGGTGCGCAAGCACAACCCGGCCGAAGAAGAGGGTGGCAGCAAGGCGAACAGCCACTACTGCGACGGCTGCACGCCTCCCCTGCTCTACTCCGGCGGCCCCGTCCTGGACACCACGGGCGACACCGGCCTCACCATCACACCGATCTACTGGATCCCCGCTGACTGGGCGACACCTTTTCCGGATGACTACCAGACCATCATCAACCAGTACATCGCCGACGTCGCGGCCGACACCGGCACGAACAACAACGTGTACTCCGTGGCGTCCGAGTACTACCAGACCGGCTCGGACGGCACCCAGACCAACCTCGCCTACAAGATCACCGCTGGCACGCCGATCATCGACACCGAGCCATTCCCTGCCGATGGCTGCGACCGGGCCAACGACACCTATGCCGGTTGCATCACCGACGCACAGATACGCGACGAGCTGACTCGCCTCACCGCAGCGCAGGGCCTGACCACCAACCTCGCCAACATCTACCCGGTCTTCTTCCCGCCGACCCTCGAGACCCAAGACCTCGACGGCTCGAACTCCGACTCTGCCTACTGCGGTTACCACCGTGCCTTCGGCGACCCCGGTAGCGAGATCGTCTACGGCAACGAGCCCTACGCAACGTCGGGTTGCGACGCCGGCCAGGCCCCCAACGGCGACGTGATCGCCGATGGAGCCGTCGGCACACTCAGCCATGAGATCAGCGAGGCGCTCACCGATCCCACCGACACGGCAGCGTGGAACGACTCCAGCGGCCACGAGATCGGCGACATCTGCGCGGGCGATTTCGGCACGGCACTGGGCTCGACGGACTCCGCGAATGCCGACACCACCCAGTACAACCAGGTGATCAACGGGCACTTCTATTACACCCAGACCGAGTTCAGCAACCTCGCCTTCAAGAACTACGGCATCGGCAATGGCTGCGTGCAGAGCGAGGATCAGGCCGGCGGAGCCCCCGCAGCCGAGGCGTCGACCGCCGTCGGACAGTTGTTCAGCTACGCCCAGCCGAACGCGATCGCCGCCGATGGCACCAGCACCTCGGACATCTCGACGTCGGTGTCGGATCACGACAACAACATCATCGAGGGTGACTCGGTGACCTTCTCGATCTACGCGATCTCGGGCACCGGTGACTGCGGCACGCTCAGCAAGGACGCCGAGAAGACCGGAGCAGACGGCTACGCGAACATCACCTACACCGCATCGAAGGACGATGTGGTCTGCGCCGTCGTGGCCACCGACAGCCAGGGTGGTCAGTCTTCGACGGCCACCCTCTACCAGGGTGCCACGCAAGCGAAAGCACCGTCGGCTGCCGACACCTTCCCGACCGGCGTCGAGGCAGGCGCCGATCCGTCGGTGTTCACCACCACGTTCACCAACGGCTCCGACGACCCGATCGTCGAGGCCCAGGTCGACTTCTCGATCTTCCCGGCCGAGGGTGCGACCACGAACGTGACCGCGGACCAGGTGCAGCTCGAGTGGTCCACCGACTCCACCGACGGGACCGACGGCACGTTCACGCCCGTCAAGCTCACCGGATCCACGGTCGAAGACGGGGGCATCGAAGGCACCGTTGGAGATCCCGGAGGCGCAACCGTCGCCGCCAACTCGAGCCTGACGATCACGTACCGGTTCAGCATCGACGGATCGATCGCTCCCGATGGTGACGGGCCGTTGCTCAGCTTCGAGGCCTACCTCGACCAGATCAACCCGGCCTCCGGCGCCGGCACCAACCTGGCCGACACCAACTTCACCGACGTCGTCGTCACCCCATCGGGCGTCGCGCCATCCGATACCGTCAGCGCCGACACGACGGTCGACACCGCTGCGCCGGACGCCACCGTCGGCACCGACACGGTCGACACCGCCGCCAGCGAGACGTCGGCTGCGCCGACCGAGGTGACCACCGGTGCCGTCGACGACACCACCGCCACGACCGTCGCCCCGTCGAAGACCGACGACTCCAGCAACACCGGGGTCATCATCGGCGTCATCGTCGGCGTCGTGGTCGTGGTCGGCGTGATCGTGTTCCTCGTCAGCCGCAAGAAGAAGGCGTAACCACTCGCCCGACCGGGAGGTCGGCGGCGTGAAGTGTCACGCCGCCGACCCTCTGCAACGCAGTCCTGTCACGCGGTCAGAACGCAGCTTCGATGACGGTGACCCGCACGCCGAGCACGGACACGACATCGAAGCGGATCTCGACGCCGTGCACCTTCGTGGTGTCGAGCCACATCGCGGCCAGCCGGCGCAACCGCGCTTGCTTCTGGTGGCCGACAGCAGATGCCGGATCGCCGAACGCGTCGGTGGCGCGGGCCTTGACCTCGGCGAACACGACGAGCGCGCCGCGCCGGAGGATCAGATCGATCTCACCTGCTGCGACCCGCCAGTTGCGGTCGACGACCTCGTACCCGGCGTGCACATACCAGCGCGCGGCCTGGTCCTCACCCCATCGGCCACGCGCGTTCCGGCCGAGCCCGCCGGGTGCACCGGCATCACCGGCGCTCAGATCTCCGCTGCCGGCAGCTCCTCGACGTTGACGTCCTTGAACGTCAGCACCCTCACCCGGGGCACGAAGCGGGTCTTGCGGTACATGTCCCACACCCATGCGTCTGTCAGCACCACCTCGATCAGTGGCCGAGCCGCGTCGGACACCTGGGTGACCTCGACGTTGTTGGCCAGATAGAACCGGCGCTCGGTCTCCACGGCGTAACGGAACATGGCCGCGACGTCCTGGTACTCCTGCGCGAGCTGGAGCTCTCGTTCGGCCTCGTAGTTCTCGAGATCGTCACTGCTCAATGGAGGGTGCTCTCACCAAAGGCGGCCGCAGCCGACCCACCGGCTGACCGGCTGGTCAGCGGTCGCGCTTTTCCTTGATCTTGGCCGACTTGCCCGAGCGCTCGCGCAGGTAGTACAGCTTGGCCCGGCGGACGTCGCCGCGGCGGACGACTTCGAGCTTGGCGAC
>JAOBWQ010000433.1 GCA_025463425.1 Ilumatobacteraceae bacterium
AGCTGATCACGGCGCTGACCGTCGCCCGCCTGGCCGAACACGGCCTGATCGATGTCAACGCCCCCGTCCCATGGGATCAGATGTTCATCGCCCACGATCCGGCGTGGAACGACGTCACGGTGCGCGAACTGCTCGATCACACCGCAGGCATGCCGAAGGCGCAGGCGAGCTGGCTCAACCAACCGGGCTCCTGCGCCGTCCCGCTGGGCGCTGCACTCGCCGCACCGCCGACGGGCACGCGCGGCAAGTGGGCGTACTCCAACGGCAACTACTGCGCCCTCGGGCTGCTGGTCGAATCCGTGACGGGAATGAGCCGGGACCTCGCCGCGGGCAAGTACGTGTTCGACCCGATCGGCGTCAGCGGGCCGCACCTCACCACGACAGGTCTGCTGCCCGACGACGGGCCGTACGCACAAGGTGTCGCCCGACTGGATCGGCTCGGCGGGGCGGGCACGTGGATGGCATCCACCGATGACGTCGCGGCGATGCTCGACTCGGTGACGCCGCAGGACCTGCGGACGATGCGGTCCCCCGGCCTCATCACCGACCAGTACGGCTGGGGCCACACCGGCACGGTGGACGGCGCGAAGTCGTGCGCGTGGGTGATGGAGGGCGGACGCACCGTCATCGTCGCAACGGTGGCCGGCGACCGGCCGTCCACCGGCGGCAAGCTCTGCGACATCGTGGTCCCCGCGCTCGCCACCGATCTCGGGATCTGGGCGGACAAGCCCGTCCGTCAGCCGGACTGATCCACGGCCGAGCCGGGCGTCGTATCGTCGGCGGATGGATCTCGATCTGGTCGGACGCACGGCACTGGTCACCGGCGGCAGCCGCGGGATCGGCCGCGCCATCGCCAGAGCTCTGGCCGCCGAGGGGGCGCGGGTCGCGATCTGTGCGCGGTCGGCCGACGCCGTTGCCGCCACCGTGCAGGAGCTGCGCGACCAGACGGGCGCCGACGTGATCGGCCTCGTCGCCGACATGGGATCGCGAGATGACATCGTCGCGCTGGTCGACCGCGTCGCCGTCGCGCTCGGCCCCGTGCAGATCCTCGTCAACAACGCCGCCACCGCGGCGGGGCGGGCCAAGCCTCCGGCCCTGGCCGAGATCACCCGCGACGCGTTGCTGGCCGAGGTCGATGTGAAGGTCCTCGGCTACCTGTTCGCCGCGCAGGCTGTCGCGCCGCAGATGCGCGCGGCGGGCTGGGGCCGGATCATCAACATCGCCGGCGGCGCGGCCCTGAGCACGGGCTCCACCATCGGCTCCATCCGCAACGTCGCCGTCGCAGCACTGACCAAGAACCTGGCGGATGAGCTCGGCCCATCGGGCATCACGGTCAACTGCATCCATCCCAGCCTGACCCGCACGGTGCGATCCGACGAGGTCACCGATCCGGCGGGCCGCGCCCAGGCGGCCACGATCGAGCAGCGGATCCCGGAGACGAACAGCATCCGCGCGATGATCGACGACTCCGATCTCGCGCCGCTCGCCGCATTCTTGGCCTCGCCGCTGTCGTTCGTGATCAACGGCGAGATGATCGCCGCTGGAGGTGGCGTGCCCGGGGCGATCCGCTACTGACGGGCGCAGTGCGCCGGCTACAGGCCCGACTCGATCAACGCTCGGCCGACGGCGCGAGCGCACTTCGCGACGGCATCACCGAAACGCGCCGCCGGTTGCCGGCTGAGCCGTTCGACGGGACCGCTCACACTGACCGCCGCGATCACCGCGCCGTCGCTCGAGCGGACGGGGGCGGACACCGACGCCACGCCCGGCTCACGCTCCTCGACGCTCTCGACCAAGCCGGCCGATGACGCTGTCGACGACGACCCTGTCGACGACTGGCCGGCGAGCAGCACGTGACCCGCTGAGCCGACGTCGAGTGGCAACCGTGCGCCCTCGGGCACGATCCAGCGGAGCCCGTGCGGTGATTGCAGGGACACGACGCATCGCCGCTCGTCGCCCTCGCGCACGAACAGCTGCACGCTCTCCCCCGTCGCATCACGCAGCGCCACCAACGCCGGCCGGGCGAGATCCCCGACCGGGAACGCGTCCGCAGCGGCGCGGCCCATCGCGATCAGCTCGAAGCCGAGGCAGAACCGGCCGACCCCGTCACGACGGACGAGGCCGTGCTCTTCCAGGGCGACGGCCAGCCGATGTGCGGTGGCGCGGGGAAGGCCCGTGGCCTGCTGGAGCTCGGCCAGGCCGAGCGGCCCGTCGGTGCGCAGTGCGTGCAGCACGCCGACCGCCTTGTCGAGCACGCCAACACCGGATACGCTGTCCATTGAACGAGAAGCTTATCCCATGATATGGGATTGTGAAAGCGAGTTGCACGCGATGTCAGCACCCGAGACACCTACGCCCCCAGCCTCCGCACCGGCAACGTTGCCGCAGAAGGTGTGGGACCGCCACGTCGTGCACAGCGGCGTCGACGAGCCCGATCTGCTCTACATCGACCTCCACCTGATCCACGAGGTCACCAGCCCCCAGGCGTTCGACGGCCTCCGCCTCAGCGGCCGTCAGATCCGCCGCCCCGATCTGACGATCGCCACCGAGGACCACAACGTGCCCACCGAGCACATCGACCAGCCGATCGCCGATCCCGTCTCGGCCCGCCAGGTCGAGGTGCTGCGCGAGAACACCAAGGAGTTCGGGATCACCAACTTCCCGATGGGTGATCCGTTGCAGGGCATCGTCCACGTCATCGCGCCCGAGCAAGGGCGCACCCTGCCGGGCATGACGGTGGTGTGCGGCGACAGCCACACAGCAACGCACGGCGCGTTCGGCGCGCTGGCGTTCGGCATCGGCACCAGCGAGGTCGAGCACGTGATGGCCACCCAGACCCTGCCCCAGAGCCGGCCGAAGTGGATGGCCGTCAACGTCGAGGGCGATCTGCCCGACGACGTCACGGCCAAGGACGTGATCCTCGCGATCATCGGCACGATCGGCACCGGCGGCGGCATCGGCCACGTCATCGAGTACCGCGGCGCTGCCATCCGCGCGCTGAGCATGGAGGGCCGGATGACGGTCTGCAACATGAGCATCGAGGCCGGCGCGAAGGCGGGGCTGATCGCGCCGGAC
>JAOBWQ010000470.1 GCA_025463425.1 Ilumatobacteraceae bacterium
AGGACGTCGTCGTCAGCTAGGCCCCGGGACCAGCGTGTCGGGCGAATGGGCGAATGGCCTACTGTGTCGGTGAGGCCAACTCTCACAGATGCGGAGGGCGCAGTGGGCACGAGCTGGAGAAGGTTCCCATGGCGGGCCCTGTGCGCCGGTCTGGTGGTGACGGCCGGGATCACTCTGCCGTCCGCCCAGGCCACGAACACCGATGGCGGCGGCAGCGGGCTCGCGTTGGTGCCCATCGTTCCGTGCCGGCTGCTGGACACACGCGGTGCGGAGCACATCGGTCCGCGGAGCAGCCCGCTCGGTGCCGCGGACACGTACAACCAAGCCGTCACGGGCGTCAACGGTCAGTGCAGCATCCCTGGCGAGGCCAAGGCGGTGGCGCTGAACGTGACGACGGTGAACGGCACCGCGGACAGCTTCCTGACGCTGTGGCCGGCCGACGTCGCGCAGCCACTCGCCTCCAACCTCAACTGGCAGGCTCACGATGGAGCAACTCCGAACAAGGTCGATGTCAAGCTGGGCGCCGACGGGCGCATGAACATCTACAACAACTCCGGCACCGTCGATGTGATCGCCGACATCGTCGGCTACTACGCCGACCACAACCATGACGATCGCTACTACACCAAGGCCCAGGTCGACGCTGCGGTGCAGGCTGCTGTGTCACAACCACACGTCCACCACGATGTCTACAACGCGACGGCGATCGTGTTCGCCCAAGGCGGAGCCACCGGAAATGCGAACTGCATCGGGCCCGGCTCGGGGTTTCAGTTCATGCCGATCGTCATCCCTCTCGGCGCCAAGCTGCTCTCGGTCGACGTCGACATCCTCGACGGCCCGAGCGCTGTGCAGTACCTGCTGCAGCTCGTGAAGTACACGGGCAATCCGACCGGTAACACGCTGTCCGTCCTGACGAGCGCAGCGGGTGGAGCTGCAACCGGGAGCACCGTGCGAGTGCATCACGTCCTGGTGCCGACCACCACCGAGGTGATCGAGACGGGCGAGAGCCTCGAGATGGAACCGGGGCTCCCAGCCGGTTCCGCGTTCTGCGGCGCAACGGTCAACTACGAGCTCGTTGGATAGTGGTGAATCGGTCGACGCTCAGATCGCTGGGTCGACGACGATCTTGCCGATGACCGTGCGGGCTTCGAGATCGGCGAGCGCGGCGGCGACATCGGTGAGGCCGATGACCCGAGAGATCGGCGCCGTGATCCGGCCGTCGCCGAGCATCGCCATCAGCTCGGCGTGGACGAGATCGACGAACTGACGTCCCTCGGGCGACTTGCTGTAGGCGCCCATGTAGACGCCGATCACCGAGATGCTCGAACGGAGGACCGAACCGCCGTTGAACCGGGGCGTGTCGCCGCTGGCGAAGCCGACGACCAGCAACCGCCCGTCGATGACCAAGCAGCGCCGGGCAGCGTCCGAGGCAGTGCCGCCGACCGGGTCGACGACGACCTCGACGCCGCGACCGTCGGTCAGCTCCATGACACGCTCGCCGATCGGCCCGGTGGTGTGATCGACGACGTGATCGGCCCCGGACGATCGACAGGCCTCGCCCTTGTCCGCTCCACCGGCGACAGCGATGACCTTCGCGCCGGCCAACTTCGCCAGTTGGACCGTGGCCAGGCCGACTCCACCGGCCGCACCCAGGACCAGCACGGTCTCGCCCGGAGCAAGTTGTCCACGGTGGTGGAGCGCAACGTGGGCTGTCTGGAAGATGATCTGTGCGGCGACGGCATCGCGCATCGAGACGGCGGCCGGCACCTCGAACAGGCGACCGGCGTTGACGATCGCGAACTCGGCGAACCCGCCGTGAGGGAGCTCCGGCACGGCGGTGACTCGGTGACCGACGATGCTGTTGTCGACGCCCGGGCCAACGGATTCGATCACCCCGCCGGCGTCGAGGCCGGCCGTGAAGGGGAGGGGCGCCGCGAGGGGATACGTGCCGCGGCAGAGCATCGCGTCAGGAAGGTTGAGCGCGGCGGCCTGGACCCGGAGCAACGCCTGGCCTGCGCCGGGCCCGGGGACGTCCACCTCGTCGACCCAGACCACGTCATCCGGAGCGCCGATGGCGTGGGCGCGAGCGGCCCTCATCGGTCGATCACTTCGGACGTGTGCTGGCCGAGCGCGGGCGGCGGTGCGGTCGACGAGTTGCGGACGCCGTTGAACACGAACGGACTCGCCGGGACCCGCCGCCCACCGACCACTTCGGTCGCGGCGTGCGGTGATGCGAGCGCCTCGTCGTAGGTCCGCACTGCAGCGGCCGGGATCCCCTCCGTCTCGAGCATGGCGAGCCACTCCGCAGCGGGCCGCGTCGACATCCGCTCGCGCACCCGCTCTGCGTACTCGTCGGTGGGCGAGTATTCGAGTCCCAGCAGGCTCGCCAAGCGAGCGCGGAAATGCATCGGCGTCTGGATGAGGAAGCGCCTGCCGTCGGACCCCGTGGCCACGATCGTGCCGGGAGAGCGCATCGATCCGCTGCGATCGACGATCGACAGCCACGGCAGCAGTGCGTCGGTCAACGCGATGTCGATGTGCCCGCCGAGCCCGGTGCGCTCGCGGCGGTACAGCGCGGCGAGGATCGCCTGCGAGGCCGCGGTGCCCCCGGCGAGATCGGCGATCTGTGCCGGCACCGGTCCGGCCGGCTGGCCGAACGCGGCCGGCAGGTCGAACGCGCCGGTGGCAGCCTGGATGACGCCATCGATCGCGGGTGCAGTGGAGCCATCCGCTCCGTAGCCGGTGATCGAGCAGGTGATGATCGCAGGGTGCGCCGAACGGAGCACCTCGGGTCCGAGCCCGAGCCGGGCCATCACACCACCGCGCGCGTTGTCGAGCACGACGTCGAATCCCGGCACCATGGCCAGCAGGCGGGCGTGGTCGGACGGCTGCTTCAGATCCAGTACGACACTGCGTCGATCACGGTGCAACGCGAACCAGAAGTCGGAGTCGGGCACGGCTCGCCCGGCTCGGGTGGGGTCACCGGTGGGTGGCTCCACCTTGACCACGTCGGCGCCGAGCTGCCCGAGCACCATCGCCGCGTACGGTCCGGACAGGAACGTCGTGAGGTCGAGGATCCGGACGCCGTCGAGTGGTTGTGCAGTCACGACCGGACCATAGGCGTCGGGCCTCAACTCGTTGCCAGCGTGTGCCGATACCTCAGCGTGCACCATCAACATTCCGCCCAGCTCTGGCTCGCGTTCTGGTTGCTGCTCGGCATCGGGCTGCTGGCCCCCGATGGATCGGGTCTCTGCCATGTCGGCTGGCTCGGCGTGATCATGGTTGCCATCTGCCTCGTGGGGCGAACATGGGATGCGCTCGGTCAACCTGACTGACCAGGGATAACGCTAGCTGTGTCAAGATATGGTCAATTCTGGCGACTGAATTCTGGGAAAACTGCACGTCTGCATCACTGACTGCACGCGCGGTCCGTGGTATTTTCAGGTTCTATGCCAGATGTACCACGGGGCACCCAGCATCCACAGACGCCGCCTGCGGTGCACCGTCGTCCATCACGGACGCCGATGGCACCCCCGCCGCCGCTCGCTCCGGCCGATGCCGCAGAACCCACCATTCTGCTCGCTCCGCCGGAGACCGCGGCGGGTTCGATCATCGACAACCACCGCGCTGCGCCGCCGGTGCTCATCACCCATGAGACCACAGTCACCGGCGCCACGGCCGAGGCGCTGTGGGAGGCCTACTACGCGAACTTCAAGCCGCTCGGACCGCTGGCGATCCTGCAGCACTGCTACCCGCAAGAGGTGGTGATGGCCGAGTTCGCCAACCCGAGGATCACCAAGATCGTCGGCTGGCAAGACGGCATCCCGGTCGGTCTGGCGATGGTGACGAACAGCCTCGAGGACGTACCCCAGATCTCGCCGGAGTTCCTGCGAGCTGCCTATCCCGAGCACGCAGCGAGGAACTCGATCTTCTTCGGCATCCTCGTGATGGTCGCGCCGGGTGTGCGCGGGTTGACGCTGTTCAGCCGGCTGTCGATCGAGCTGTGGCAGATCCCCGCCGAGGCCGGTGGCGTGTTGGTCTACGACGTGTGCGACTTCAACCGGATCACGTTCGACGCGGCAACGTTGTCGCAGCGGATCGCCGACAACTTCCCGCAGTCGTCGCTGAAGGTGATCGATCGCCAGACGTGGTACGCAGCTGAGCTGCCCAACCCGATCGCCAAGGCAAATCGGACACCGCCACCGGAGCCGTTGCCGACCTGACGGTCAGTTCGAAGCAGTCAGTTCGAGACCTTGGCGCAGCGCCGGGGCAGCGCCGCGCGGCGGGTGCCGGCGATGCCGAGCCGCTCCAGCGTCTCCGGCACATCAGCGGCTGGGACCGCCTTGCTGAAGAGGTAGCCCTGCGCGGTGCGGCAACCGAGGTCGAACAGGCGCTCGGCCTGCTCGGTGGTCTCCACGCCTTCCGCCACCGCGTCGAGGTCCAACGCCGATGCCATCGCGATGATCGCGGTCACGAGTGACGAATCCGACGCGTGCTCGCCGAGGCCCATCACGAAGGCGCGGTCGATCTTGACCCGCGAGACGGGGAAGCGCTTCAGGTAGGAGAGTGACGAGTAGCCGGTGCCGAAGTCGTCGACCGAGAGGCGGACACCGAGCGCACGGAGGCCGGTCATCACCGCAGCGGTGCTGATCGAGTCCTCCATCATCAGGCTCTCGGTGATCTCCAACCACAGTGCATCGCCGGGCAGGCGGTAGCGGTCGAGCGCATCGGCGACGGTGTCGACGATGTCACTCTGTCGGACCTGTCGCGGCGACAGGTTGACCGACATGGTCAACTGCTCGCCTCCAGGGATCGACGCCCGCCACCAGGCGAGTTGCTTGCACGCGTCGTCGAGCATGAACTTGCCGAGTGGCACGATCAGACCGGACTCCTCGGCGATCGGGATGAACTCGGCAGGCGAGATCATCTGACCGTCGTCGGTCCAGCGGGCCAGTGCCTCGAAGCTGTGCACCCGACCGCTCGGCAGTGCGACGAGCGGTTGGTAGTAGGCGGCGAAGTGGCCTTCGGTGAGGGCGTGACGCAGGCGCCGCTCGAGACCCATCCGGCGAGCGACGCGCTCGCGCATCGACGTGTCGAACATGGTCACCGTGTTGCGGCCGGCTTCCTTCGAGCGGTACATCGCCGTGTCCGCTTCCTGGATCAGTGTCGAAGCCGAGGTCGCGTCGGGGCCACCGTGAGCGAACGTGATGCCGATCGACACCGAGATGAACACCTCGCCGGCGTCGAGGTAGAACCCGTCACCGAGCACGCGGCGGATCCGCTCGGCGAGTGCGAACGACTGATTGGGGTCGAGCCCGACGGCGACCAGGATGAACTCGTCACCGGAGATCCGGCCGACGACGTCGTTCGGGCGGACGCAGCTGGTGATCCGCTGCGCCGCGAGCACGAGCAACTGATCGCCGACGCTGTGCCCCATCGAGTCGTTGACCAACTTGAACTGGTCCAGGTCGATGAACATCAGCGAGACCGGCTCGCCGGTGATGACCGATGCAGCCATCATCTTCTCGGTGTGCTCGACGATCAGCACCCGGCTGGGGAGCCCGGTCAGCTCGTCGTGCGTGGCCTGGTGGGCGAGACGGGCCTCCGAGGCGGCCTGCTGCTTCATCGCTCCGGCGAGCCGGGTGACGGCTGCGACGGCGAGCACCATGCACAGGGCGAGCGTGACGACGCGTCCCGGGCTGAAACCCTGACGGGCGATCAGCACGATCGGGACGAGCAGCGCTCCGGCGACTGCAGCCAGTCGGCCCCGGCCGAGCGACGAGCCCTTGCGGGCCGTACGGCCGAGCGAGCGGATCGAGCGGTGGGTGACGGCGGTGCCGATGCAGGCCGGCACGAGGAGGTACGGCACCTCGAGCATCGAGTTGGAGAGGTGCAGGGTGCCGACCTCGCCGAGGGCGAACACGACGTCACCGATGAGCAGCGATGTGGTGCCGAGCAGCAGGAGCCGGAAGGCCGGCGAGCGATCGCCGCCGGCGAAGGCCAACCGGGCAGCAATGACGAGCAGGCACATCGAGATCGCCGGGTACATCGCCACGGCGATGCGGGCCATCAGCCACGTGCCCTGGATGTCGAGGGTCGGCTCGATGAGCAGTTCGTTGACGAGCAGCAGGGCGCCGATGCCGAGCATCACACCGTCGAGGAGCGCTCCGCGCTCGCCGGCGCCGCGCCGAGAGCGGAGCAGCCCGTAGAGGGCAGTACCGAAGCAGAGGTAGCCGGGAACGGCGAGGAGGTCAGGGAGCAGCGACCGATGGATCGTGAAGTCGCCGGTGGCGTGCGTCGCTTGGCGGGCGACGCCGGCAGCGGTCCACAGGATGCCGGTCGCCATCATGGTCCACCACGGCCAGCGCAACGCCGGTGCATGGGCGCGCAGGCCGTACGCAGCGACGAGGACGCCGCCGATCGTGACGGCCGGGTAGGCGGCATCGCCGAGCACGCCGAAGCCGTGGGCGACGATGACGACGATGAAGATCGAGAGCAGGATCCAGGTGGTGCGCGGCTCGATGTCGAACCGCACCGGCTCGACCTTGCGCGTCGATCGGTTCTTACCTAGGGGTGTGCGCGCCTTGACGGGTGGCGACTGGGGGGCGGAAGCCTCTGGCCGACTTTGGAGCACCCACAGCTATCGACAAGGTTTTGACAAGACTTGAGCAACGATCGCGCGTCAGCCTTGCGAGTGCCTGCGGAGCCGGCGACGGATCGCGTTGATCAACACACCGGCGAGCAACAGACCCACCCAGAACAACGGATTGCCGAGGATCCGGATGATCCACTCGGTCGGCTTGCGCAGGGCGTGGAAGTGGCGTCCGAGCAGTGCGATCGATGCTGCCAGCGCGCCGATGCTGCCGACGATCGCGCCACAGAGCATGGCGCTCTGCACGACGGCTTTGGCATGCCGGCGGACCCCGGTCTGGCCCGTCGCGGTGATCTGGACCAGCGCCACCGCGGTGGTGCCGAGGCCGAAGACGAGCGCTCCGCGCTTGACGAACGACAGGCGCGACCACTCTCCGGGCGCGGTGTCGTTCTGGCCGCGCAGGCGCTGCCAAGCTGCCTCGGCCGTGCGCTCGAAGATCGAGAAGCCACTCAGGGAGGTGAAACCCGACGCCAGTTGCTGCACCGTCGTGAAGCCGAATCCGATCAGCGCCGTCACCGGGATCGAGATCACCCCGTGTGAGTGGTTGATCACCCGTGCGATGAGGATCGAGTTGACCGTCTCGTTGCCCGCGCCCCACTCGTAGATCAACCAACCGAAGATCGCCACGAGCCCCAGCCGACGCCGCCATGAGGCCGATCTGAAGTCCGCAACGAACGCCGCGCGAAGCCGTGACCAGCTCTGACTCGATGGGTCCGGTACCGTCGGCGGGTCGACGATCTCGGCCACTTCAGTCGCTCTCGGTCGTCACATGAACCTCGCCTCCGGAGCACATGCGCCGCAATCTAGCGAACTCGTTTCACTCAGGTGGTGTTGATGGTCGCGCGGGGAGTGGTGATGCGCAATGATCGAATCGTGGCCCCACCGCTCGAGCTCGGCGAGTACCTCCAGAAGATCCTGACGGCACGCGTCTACGACGTCGCCGAGGAGACGCCGTTGGAGGTTGCGCCGGCTCTGTCGGCCCGCCTCGGCAACGTCGTGCTGCTCAAGCGCGAGGACACCCAACCGGTGTTCAGCTTCAAGCTGCGCGGTGCGTACAACAAGATGGTCAACCTGTCCGCCGAGCAGTTGGCCAATGGCGTGATCTGTGCGTCGGCCGGCAACCACGCCCAGGGCGTGGCGATGAGCGCCGCCCGCCTCGGCTGTGCAGCGACGGTGGTGATGCCGGTGACCACCCCCGCCGTGAAGGTGGAAGCGGTACGTGTGCTCGGCGCCAACATCGTGCTGCACGGTGACAGCTACTCCGATGCCGCAACGCGCGCCGTCGAGCTGCAGATCGAGCAGGGCTCCACGTTCGTGCATCCGTTCGACGATCCCGACGTCATCGCCGGCCAGGGCACGATCGCGATGGAGATCCTTCGCCAGCACCAGGGCGAGATCGATGCGATCTTCGTCGCGATCGGCGGCGGCGGACTCGTCTCGGGCATCGCGGCCTACGTCAAGGCCGTCCGTCCGGAGATCAAGATCATCGGAGTGCAGTCGTCGGACTCCGATGCAATGATCCGCTCGGTGCGCGCCGGGCGGCGGGTGCAGCTCGACGACGTCGGCCTGTTCAGTGACGGCACGGCGGTGAAGATGGTCGGCGAAGAGACCTTCCGACTCGCGAGGGAGCTCGTCGACGAGTTCATCACCGTCGACACCGATGCGATCTGTGCGGCGATCAAGGACGTGTTCCAGGAGACGCGCAACATCCTCGAGCCCGCAGGTGCGTTGGGCGTTGCAGGGATCAAGGCGTACGTCGCCCTCCACCGGCCCGTCGGGCAGACCCTCGTGGCCATCGCCTGCGGGGCGAACATGAACTTCGACAGGCTGCGGTTCGTCGCCGAGCGGGCCGAGGAGCGAGAGAGCCTGTTCGCAGTCACGATCCCCGAGGCGCGAGGGAGCTTCCGCCGCTTCGCCGAACTGATCGGACCACGCTCGGTGACCGAGTTCAACTACCGCATCTCAGCTGCGGATGAAGCGCACGTCTTCGTCGGGCTCGCGCTGGACGAGCCGACGGAGGCAGTCGCGGTCGCGGCGAGCTTCGTCGAGGCTGGTTTCGCGACCATCGACCTCAGCGGTGACGACCTCGCCAAGGAGCACGTCCGCCACATGGTCGGCGGGCGCACCGACCTGGCGGCGGACGAGCGCCTCTACCGTTTCCTGTTCCCCGAACGCCCCGGTGCGTTGGGAAGGTTCCTCTCGGCGATGCGCGCGGACTGGACCATCAGCCTGTTCCACTACCGCAACCAGGGCGCCGACTACGGGCGGGTGCTGGTCGGCCTCCAGGTGCCCGAAGGTGACAGCGACGTGTTCCAGGAGTTCCTCGACTCCGTCGCCTACCCGTACGAGGACGAGTCGGCGAACCCGGTCTACCGACTGTTCCTGCGCTGACCTGTCCGTTCCGCAGGCCTGGTCAACTGGACGCGGCGAGTGCGGCGCGCACGCGCGGCACGAATTCGGTGCGGTGCATCGCGATCTGCTCGTCGATCGTCTCAGCGCTGAGCCCGCGGAGGTGGACGCGGACGTTGACCGTGTCGCAGTTGCTCTCGCGCAGCGTCGCGATCAGCTTGTCAGCGGCGTCGCCGGGGTTCGCTCCGCTGATCAGCTGATCGGCCTGCCCCCAGGCTTCGATGGCCTTGTCGCTCGCCGCGGCGCGGTAGCGATCCATCTGCGCGGCCATCGCCTCGCGAGGTGGTTCGCCGATCCAGACCCGACGGATCAACACCTTCGGGCCCGTGCCCCCGGCTTCGTCGAAGATGTTCGAGAGACGCAGCGACGCGGCGTTGGACTGCAGCGAGTCGTACAGCACGCCGATGCCCAGACCCGCGGCGCGCCGGACCGCTGGCGCGCTCTGCGCAGCCACGACCATCGGCACCGGGTGTTCGATGCAGCGCTGGAGGGCGCGATCCTGGCCCAGCGGAGAGTCGTCCTGACCGCGCAGCGCGGCGACGATGCGCGGCAGCGATGTCTTGAACCGATCGATGATTTCGCCGAACGGCACCTCGGCGAGCTCGAAGTCGATCGGCAGCGCGCCGGCAGCGAAGCCGGCGCCGACGCGTCCGGGATAGGTGGCATTGAGCCAGGCGATCTGCTCGGCCAAGAGCGCGTACGGCTGCATCGGCAACAGCAATGGCGAGGCTGCCGCCCAACCGGACGGCATCGCCGAGAGGAGCGTCTGAGAGAGCTGGATCGGGTGCGGGAAGTACCCCGGGAAGTCGGCATGGTGCTCGCTCACCATCACGCCGTCGTAGCCGGCATCGATCGCCAGCGCGGCCTGTCGACGGATGGCCGCGATCTGAGCGGCGGCATCGAGATCGTGCGGGTACAGGCGCAACGACACGGATCCGATGGCCAACGGGGCATGAGCGGACGACGGACCTCCGGCCAATGGAGTCGGGGAGGACGGCACGGAGCCGAGTGTAGATTCGGCTCCGCCATGGCCACCGACCCAACCGTCTCCGCCGCATCCGGCGCGATCCTGCGATCCACCTCACCACACGATCCTGCTGACCTCCTGGTCGAGCACCCGTCGACGTCTTCGGCGGCAGTGCGAGCGGCAGCGGAGGCTGCTCGCTCTGCCCAGCGCGAGTGGTGGGCACTCGGCCCGGCCAAGCGCGCGGCTGCGCTCGACGGCGCGGCGGCGGCGCTGGACGCGATCGCGGAACGGGCCACCGAGCTCGTGATCCGCGAGGTCGGCAAGCCGCGCGCGGAAGCAGTGGGGGAGGTTGGTCGCACGGCCGCCATCCTGCGCTACTACGCGCAAGCGTCGTTCGCCGCCGACGGAGCCACGTTCCCGCCCTCGCGGGGCGGGCTGTCCTACTCGCGGCGTCACCCGCACGGCGTGGCCGGGCTGATCACGCCGTGGAACTTCCCGCTGGCCATCCCGATGTGGAAGGCAGCTCCGGCGCTGGCTGCGGGCAACGCAGTTCTGCTGAAGCCGTCACCGGACGCGATGGCGAACGCCGACCTGCTCGCTGAGCTCCTCGGCGCCTGGTTGCCGGCGGGCCTGTTCGCCGTCGTCCACGGCGAGGCCGAGGCCGGAGCCGCCGTCGTGGCGGAAGCAGATGTGGTGTCGTTCACCGGATCGTCGACGGTCGGGCGCAACGTGGTCGTCGACGCCGCGACCCACGGTGTGCCGGTACAGGCGGAGATGGGCGGGCAGAACGCGGCGATCGTGCTGCCCGATGCCGATCCGAGTCGGGTCGCGTCGATGGTGGCTGCGGCAGCGATGGGGTTCGCCGGCCAGAAGTGCACGGCCACCCGCCGGATCATCGTCGTCGGCGAGGGTTCCGAGGTCGTCGACGCGTTGGCCGAAGCCGTCCGATCGATGGTGCCGCGCGATCCAGCCGAGGGCGGACACGCGGTCGGCCCGGTGATCAACGCCGCGTCGCTGCAACGGATCCGCGATGCGATCGACGGCGGTGTCGCGGCCGGCGGACGCGTCCTCGCCGGCGGCACGGCCTCGCGAGACATGCCCGGTCCCGGCTGGTACGTGCTCCCGACGCTGATCGACGGGCTACCCGGCGACCACCACCTCGCGTGCGAGGAGGTCTTCGGCCCGCTCGCGATCATCCAGCGCGTGCCGAACGTGGATGCCGCGATCGAGCTCGCCAACTCGGTCCGCTACGGACTGGTCAGCTCGGTGCACGGGCGCGACCTGGACCACGTGCTCTCGTGCGCGGACCGGCTCGAGACGGGTCTCGTGCGGATCAACGCACCCACCAGTGGCGTGGACTTCTACGCACCGTTCGGCGGCGACAAGGACTCCTCCTACGGCCAGCGCGAGCAGGGCACCGCCGGGATCGACTTCTACTCGACGACGCGAACTGTCGCAATCGTCAGCCACGGCAGCTGACCGCCGCGCACGACGCGTTCACGCATCCAGCGTGACCACGATGCCGACGCTGTGGTTGGGTCGGCGGAGGAGTCGCTTCACGGCCGACGGAACGCCGACGATCCGTGCCTGCCATCCGTACTTGGCGACGATCGCGCTCTCGATCGAATCGAGCTCGTCGCCTTCGACGACCACGGCCGTGCCCGTCACGACCGGGGCACCGGCCGTCACGACGCCGCGCATGGAGCATGCCTGCATCGTGACGGTGCCGTTGTTGCGGATCCGCTTGACCTTGCCGGCCGTGCCGTCCGTGCTGAACCCGCACCGACCACCCGGCAGAGGAGCGAGCCACATCGGACTGTGCACCGGATCGCCCGAGCGGCGGAAGGTGACGAGCGAGACGTACTTCTCGGCGGCGATGTCCATCGGACGAGCGTATGGCAAGGTCACGCGGCCACGACCGTCGATCAACTCGTGGTCGATCTCTTCCTGACGACCGTGCAAGACTGATCCCATGTCGAACGCAACGTCCACCAGGTCGAACGCGACCTTCACCCGCATGGATCAGTCGACGGCCGCTGAATGGGCCGAGATCGGCCGCCAGACGGCCGAGCACCAGCCGCGCGTCGCTGATTCCGTCCTGGCGATGCTGCGCTCGCTGGCCGACATCACCGACGGCTTCGCCACCGATCAGCTCACTCACTGCCTGCAGACGGCGACCCTGGCGGAGAAGGCTGGTGCCGACGACGAGGTCGTCGTCGCGTCGCTGTGCCACGACATCGGCAAAGCGATCAGCGTGCCCAACCACGGTGCGATCGCTGCCGAGATCCTGCGCCCGTACGTGCGACCTGATGTGGCGTGGATGCTGCAGGTGCACCAGGACTTCCAGGGCAAGCACTACTACGCCCACTTCGGCGCCGATCCGAACAAGCGCGATGCCTTCGTCGATCACCCCGCCTACGCGCTCACCGCGGAGTTCACCGATGAGTGGGATCAGATCGCTTTCGACCCCGACGCCGAGACGTACCCGCTCGAGCACTTCGAGGCACGCCTGCGCGAAGTGTTCTCCCGCGCCCGTTACTGACCGTGCCAGAGCTGCAGCGGCGTCCGGTCACGCGGCCCGCTGAACGGCACCGGCTCGGGTGCGCCGCCGTGGCCGGCTGACCAGTACGCCGCGCACACGATGTCGAGGATGCTGCGTCCGAACGCGACGTCCATCAGTGGGGTGCGCCCGGCGTCGATGTCGTCGGCGAACATCCGGAGCTGGTCGTAGTAGCCGAGGTCTTGGATGAACGGGATCGGCACTGTGCTGAACGGGAGGTCGACCGGTTCGCCGTTGTGCTCCAGCGTCGGGGTCGGCCAGAACTCGGCGCGCAGGACGCCGGTCGCGCTGCTCAACTGCACGTCCCACACCTGGCCGGGGCCGGCCTGCCAGCTCGACACCACCGTGCCCACCAGACCGCCGGCGAACGTGAGCCGTACCTCGGCGTGCTCGTCGCTGTTGTGCCCGGCTCCGCCGCGCAGCGTGCCTGCGACCGAGGTGACCGGTCCCGCTCCGTTGGCCCCGGCGGCCAGCACGGCAATGGCCAGTGGGTGCACGCCGAGGTCGAACAGCGCGCCGCCGCCCCACGCGTCGCTGGTGAACTCGCCCCACGTCGGCAGGTCCTGCATCGTGCGGATCTCCATGTGCGTGATCGGGCCGAGGTCGGCTGCCATCGCGAGCAGACGGCCGACCATCGGTGCGTAGGCGAGGTTCTCCGCGTACAGCACTCGCTGACCGCTCGCGGCGGCGGCAGCAACCAGCGCGTCCGCGTCAGCGAGCGTGGTGCAGAGTGGCTTCTCGACCACGACGGCAGCGCCGGCTCCGAGGAGGTGGATCGTGTCCGCGGCGTGCAACTGCGGGGGAGTCGACACGATGACGATCTCCGCATCTGCGGGGAGGTCGGCGTACGCCACGGCACGAGTGTCCAGGCGCTCGGCCTGGGTGCTGGCACGCTCCGGAGTGCGCGAGGCGACACCGACGATCGGCATGCCGAGGAACTTGGCGGCGGCACCGTGCGCGGACGAGATCATCCCTGCACCCCAGAGCCCGACTCGGGCACGTCGTGCAGCCATGTCCGGCGCCCTACTTGCCGGCCAGCGCAGCCACCACGGGAGCGAAGGACTCGACGTCGTCGGCGCCGACGATCACGTAGCTGAAACCCCAACGTTCGCGACGCGCCAAGAGATCGTCGATCATCTGCTGCGGCTCGCCGACGAGCGCGAACGGTGACTCCTCCATGAACGCTGTGGGCACGCCGATCGCGCCGGAGAACGAGGAGATGAACTCGGTCCGCGCCGCGCTGGAGTCGGTGACCTTGACGATGAACACGCGCACGTTCATCTCGATGTCGCTCAGACGCGCACCAGCGGCGTCGCGGACGATGCCGACCTTCTCGTCGACGGCTTCCGCTGTCATCGTCGCGATCGCATCGGGTCCCACGACTCCGGCGGTCATCGTGCCGTTGATGCCGATGATGTCGGCCTCACGCGCCGCCAGCCTGAGCACGCGCTTGCCGCCCCCGCCGATGAGGATCGGCGGGCACGGACCCTGGAGCGGCTTGGGCAGACCGTTGTGCCCGGTGATCGTGTAGTGGTGGCCGGAGAACGAGAACGGCTCGGCGCCCATCAGCCCCTTGATGATCGCGAGGCCCTCGGCGAAACGGTCGATCCGCACCTTCGGCGAGTCGTAGGGGATGCCGGACTGCTCGTAGTCGGAGATCATCCAGCCGGCACCGAGGCCGATCTCGACCCTGCCCTCGGAGAGCACGTCCATCGTCGCCAGCTCCTTCGCGAGCACGACCGGATGCTTGTAGTCGTTGTCCCACACGAGCGCGCCGATCCGCAGCGTCGTCGTGGCATCGGCCGCCGTCATCAGCGCGGGCACCGGCGCGAGCTGGTCCTCGAAGTGGTCGGGCATCGTCAACACGTCGTAGCCGTTGGACTCCACCCGATGGGCCAGATCGACCCAGTCCGCACGGCTCGCCGCCTTGGACGCTTGGACACCGAACCGGAACGGGCGAAGATCAGTCACGGCCGCAGAGTAGTGGCACGGCCCGAGCCACCTGCCACCCGGTCTGGACCGGCGGCAACTAGGTTGAGCCTTGCTGTGCGTCGCGTCTCGTGGATCTTTCGTCTGGTCGGCACGGTGCTGGCGTCGGCACTGTTCGTCACGGGCATCACGCTGGCCATCGCGCCGCGCCTGTGGGGCATCGCCAACTCCCACGACGAGCTGCCGACGACGCTGCCGACGTTCGAGCCGCTGGCCCAGCGCAGCTACGTCTACGACAACGCCGGTGGCGAGATCGCGATCTTCCAACAGGAGAACATCCAGCCGTTCACGCTCTCTCAGGTGCCGCCCGACGTCATCAAGGACGTGCTCGCGGTGGAGGACAAGGAGTTCTACACACACGACGGTGTGAACGTGCGCAGCCTGATCCGGGCCACGCTGTCCAACTTCTCGTCCGGTGCCACCCGGCAGGGTGCGTCGACGATCACCCAGCAGGTCGTCAAGAACGAGTTCCTCGCCGGGCTGCCCCGCGACGGTCGTTACAAGCTGCTCCAGGTGCACTACGCGCTGATGCTCGAGAAGGTGATGACCAAGGACCAGATCCTGGAGCGCTACCTGAACACGATCTTCTTCGGCAACAACGCCTATGGGCTGGCCGCAGCTGCCGAGACCTACTTCGGCGAGACCCTCGATCAGCTCACGCTGGTGCAGGGCGCGTTCTTGGCCGGGCTGATCCGGTCGCCGTCGGGCTACGACCCGTTCCGTCAACCGGAGCGGGCGCGGGCCCGGTTCGAGCAGGTCCTCGATCGCCTCGTCGACGAGCAACTGATCACCGACGCGCAGCGGATCGACTACCTCACCACGTGGCCGATCCCGGAGGTGGCTCAGAACCTGCCCGGCCGCGACAACACGCCGACCTACTTCACCGAGGCGTTGCAGGACTACCTCCTGAACAAGTCGAACATCCTCGGCACCGATGAGCAGGCGCGGCGCAGCACGCTGCTGCGCGGCGGTCTGCGGATCTACACCACCCTCGACCCCAAGTTGCAAGCGACGGCCGAGTACTCCCGCAACGCGCTGCCGGACACCAAGCAGGGGTTCGACGCAGCGATCGTCT
Organism: Ilumatobacteraceae bacterium; assembly: GCA_025463425.1. Lineage (GTDB taxonomy): Bacteria > Actinomycetota > Acidimicrobiia > Acidimicrobiales > Ilumatobacteraceae > WLMZ01. The sequence goes on from JAOBWQ010000470.1 coordinate 15,653, forward strand.
CGCTCGACACCGCAAGTGGCGCGATCCGCGTGATGGTCGGCGGGAAGGGCTTCAAACGCAACGTGAGCGAGGTCAACATGGCGCTCGTGCCGCGCCAGACCGGATCGAGCATCAAGATCTTCGTGCTCGCCGCGGCGTTGGAAGCCGGCGTGCAGCCGGACGACACCATCGACGGCCTCGTTCCCTGCACGTTGCCCAACCCGGACGATCCGAAGAACCCGTTCGTGATCGCCAAGGGCGAGAGCGAGGCAGTCGCCCCGCTGGCAACGATGACGGCACTGTCGATCAACTGCGCCTACAGCCGCCTCGCTCAGATCGTCGGACTGCACCGTGTCGTCGACACGACCTACCGGATGGCGCACTCCGACTACCTCTACACAGGACAGACCAAGGAGCAACGCGGCGCGGACATCATCCACCCGTATGCCAGCTTCGCCACGGGTGCCAACGAGATGAGCCCTATGGACATGGCCTCGGGTGGACAGACGATCGCCAACGTCGGTCTGCACCACGATCCCTACTACGTCGAGCACATCGACCGCGCCGACGGGTCGTCGATGTACGTGCACCAAGATCCCGGTGTGCAAGTGCTCGATCCGGGAGTCGCGCTCACCGAGATCAGCGTGCTCAAGGGCGTGATCGCCAGCGGCACCGG
>JAOBWQ010000471.1 GCA_025463425.1 Ilumatobacteraceae bacterium
GGTCCGAAGCCATTCGAGCGCAGCCACTCAACGGTGCGTTGATCGAACGCGGCGTTGCCGGGCGCCTCGAGGATCTGCACGTAGGAGTGGGCGCACAGACCGCCGCCGACGACCGTCGTCGTGACGACAGCCGCGAGGAACGTGCGGCGCCGACGAGCGTCCGGTTCCGATCGCTGACGGGCGCCCTTCGCGGCGCGGCGGAGAACGACGACCACCAGCCAGCCGATGAGGGCGCCGACCGCCTCGTCGAGCGGCCACGATGCCCCAGTCGCAAGGCGCACGACGCTCGGGAGAGCCGTGACCACGACGAGCGCAGCGGATGAGCGGGGCCGGCCTCTCAGGCCGGCGGCGCCGACGATCGCGCAGGCCAACGCCGTGAGCATCGCTGCCGAGATCGACGGGAACGAGGTCGCCGACGACGCCGACAGATCGCCCAGGTGACCGGGACCGGGACGACGCACGAGCACTGCGGGAACCCACGCGACGAGTGCGGCCGACGCCGAGGCGATCACCGGCACCAGGTTGGCGACGACGCTCGTTCGTCGTCGCCACATCACGCAGCTCACAGCTGCGGACGCGAGGAGCACCACGGCCGGGGTTGCCACCTCGCGGCTCAGTTGGGACGGATGCGCCGCCGTCAGGCGAAGCAGGCGGGAGAACGTCGAATCGATCCCCTGCACGAATCCAGTCCCGTCGGGAGTCACGCAGAAGATCCCGATCGCGGTCACCGCGCCGGCGAGACCTGTCAACCGGAGGAGCACGCGGATCGCTCGTCGGCTCCAGCCGGCTCCCCGCACGCGTCGGAACGCTCGCGGATCGTCCGAACCCGGGACGGTGTGGGTCGGTCCAATGCCATCGAGAATGCTCGGGGCATCTTCGAGCAAGGTCATCCAGTTCTCCGTGTCGACGACGAGACCGCGAACCGACCGGGTCTTCACGGTGAGGCTGACGGAAGCCGGCGCCGCTGGCGGCCAGTGGACGGCAAGGCACACGCCAGAAACCGCCGCGTGTGGCTGATGCGCGATTTACCGAGAGTTGATCGTGCGTGCACCGTGCGTTGAGGCGGCGTGTTCCACACTCGACCGTACGCCGAACGAAGGAACTCCATCGTGCCCGAAACGCATTCACTGCAGCATCCGCCCGTCGACACCCGCAAGTTGTTGAGCAAGGTGCCGGAGGTGACGGTGTACTTCTGGATCATCAAGGTCTTGTGCACGACGGTGGGTGAGACGTTCGCCGATTTCTTGAACGGCAAGCTCGGTGACAACTTGAACCGGACCACGATCGTGATGGGTTCGCTGCTCGTGATCGCGTTGATCGTGCAGTTCCGTGTCCGCGGTTACATCCCGGCGGTGTATTGGGTGGCTGTGGTCTTGCTGAGCGTGGTCGGCACGTTGATCACCGACAACATGGTCGAGAACCATGGGATCACGCTGACGACGAGCTCGATCGTGTTCGGCGTGCTGATGTTGGCGACGTTCGGGATCTGGCAGGTGAGTGAGAAGACGTTGTCGATCCACTCGATCCACACCGCGAAGCGTGAGGCGTTCTACTGGACGGCGATCCTGTTCACGTTCGCGTTGGGAACGGCGACCGGTGACTTGATCGCGGAGAAGTACAACCTCGGCTACGGCAAGTCGGTCGCGTTGTTCGCGGGTCTGATCGCGTTGATCACGCTCGCTCACTACAAGTTCCGGTTGAACGCGATCTTGGCGTTCTGGATGGCCTACGTGCTGACTCGTCCGCTGGGAGCGTCGATCGGCGACCTGATGTCGCAGCCGCGTCAGATCGCTGAGGATGCGGATCCGGGTACGGGCAAGGGGTTCGGGCTCGGCACGACCGGGACCAGCATCGTGTTCCTCTCGCTGATCTTGATCGTGGTCGTCATCATGACCCAGCAGCAACGCCGCAAACCCGTGCTGATCGACGAGGCAGCACCCGTTGGCCAGCTCGGCTGAATCAGTCCGGGCACTGGATCGCCCGACGCACGCCGCGTTGCGGGTCCCGCAGATCACATTGTTCTTCTGGATCATCAAGGGCCTGTCGGCGGCCACTGGCGAAGCGACATCGGACTACTTGGTGCGAACCCTGCATCCGGTTCCCGCAGTGCTCGTCGGCTTCGTCGGATTCGTCGTTGCCCTGGTCCTGCAGTTGTCACAACACCGCTACCGCGCCACGACCTACTGGTTCGCGGTGGTCATGGTCGGCGTGTTCGGAACGATGGGCGCCGACGTCATGCACGTCGGGCTCGGCGTGCCGTATCCCGCGTCGACGGTGCTCTGCGCCGTCGTGCTCGCTGCCGTCTTCGTCACCTGGTACCGAGTCGAGGACACCCTGTCGATCCACAGCATCGACACGCAACGCAAGGAGCTCTTCTACTGGGCCGCGGTCATCGCGACCTTCGCGTTCGGCACGGCGGCAGGCGATCTGCTCGCGGTGAGCCTGCACCTCGGGTACTCGCTGTCGATCCTGATCTTCGGGGTGATGATCCTCGCTCCGATCATCGGGTTCCGGTTGTTCCGGCTGAACCCGATCGTCGCGTTCTGGTCCGCCTATGTGCTCACCCGCCCGATCGGTGCAACGGTCGCGGACTGGAGCATCAAGTCCAAGACCGCTGGTGGTCTCGCGTGGCCTGAAGGACCGTTGTGTCTCGCGCTCACACTTGTCATCGCTGTGCTCGTGATCTACCTCGAGATCACACGGAGGGACCAGCAACCGCGATCGGCCGCGCACTGATTCGGTCGTGTGGGCGGATCTCGGTGTCGGTCTCACTCTGCGAGTCGGCTCAGGTCCTTCTCGCCCTTGGTGGCACACCTAGCGGCCCGGGTTAGGCTGGCCTAGCACTCGCGACCGAGGGCGGAAGACGACGGGAGAGAAGCAGTGCGGGTGTTGACGGGTGTGACGATCGGTGTCGCGATCGTGGTGTCGGTGACTTCGTGTGGTTCGTCGAGCAACCCGACGACGTCGACGACCGGTAGCGGTTCGACCGTTGCGACCGCAGGTGATGGGGCCCTCACGTTGTACAGCGGGCAGCACGAGCAAACCGTGACGGCGTTGGTCGCAGCCTTCGGAGCGGCCACGGGCATCACGGTGAACGTGCGCTCCGACGACGAGGCGACCTTGGCCAATCAGATCCTGCAGGAAGGCAAGGACAGCCCAGCGGACATGTTCTTCGCCGAGAACCCGCCGGCGCTCAACGTTCTCGACGACGCCAAGCTTCTCGCTCCGGTTGCCCCGTCGACGCTGGCCAAGGTGGCCACCACCTACAACCCCACCTCAGGCGACTGGGTCGGCGTGTCGGCGCGATCCGTCGCGCTGGCCTACAACACCGATCAGGTGGGCGAGAGCGCGTTGCCGTCGTCGATCCTCGACCTGGCCGAGCCGGCGTGGAAGGGCAAGGTCGGGTTCGCGCCCGGTGAGACCGACTTCCAGCCCCTGATCACCACGATCATCAAGCTGAAGGGGCTCGACGCCGCAACCGCATGGCTGAAGGACCTCAAGGCGAACAGCACGATCTTCGACGACAACGAAGGCCTCGTCGCAGCGATCGACCGGGGCGAGGTCGAGGTCGGCATCATCGACCACTACTACTGGTTTCGCCTCCGCGATGAGGTCGGTGCGTCGAAGCTGAAGACCGGTCTGCACTACTTCGCCTCCGGCGACGCCGGCAACCTCGTCGACGTGTCCGGCGCGGCACAGTTGGCGACCAGCAAGCACCCGAAGAGCGACGCCGCATTCCTGGCGTTCCTCGTCAGCGAGGCCGGACAGAGGATCATCGCCGACAGCGAGAGCTACGAGTACCCGCTCGGCTCGGGAGTGCAGACGACGAAGGACCTCCGGCCGTTCGCCGACTTCGGACAGTCGCCGATGTCGATCGCTGACCTCGGAGACGGCAAGCAGGCGCTCCAGCTGCTGCAGCAAGTCGGCCTGCTCTGATGAACGCGTCGGCCGTCGCGCCGACCGGGGTCACCCCACGGTTCCGCCGGCCGCGCCGGACAACCGAGCGTTCTCCGTGGTGGTTGCGCGTCGTGGTCGCCGTGGTCGGAGTCGGTCTCGCGGTCCCTTTGGTGAGCGTGGCCACTCAGGCGGTGAGCGCCGGGTCGTCCACCGCGCACCGAATCCTCACCGGTCCGATCCTGCCGTCGTTGCTGTTGCACACGGTGTACCTCACTGCGATCGTGGCGAGCGCCTGTGGGTTGCTCGGCCTCGGCGCCGCATGGCTGGTCGAGCGGACCGACCTGCCGTTGCGACGTCTGTTCGCGGTGATGTTGCTCCTCCCGTTGGCCGTGCCCGAGTTCGTTGCGGGGTACTCGTGGGTCTCGATAGCGCCATCGATCCAGGGATTGCGCGGCGCGTCGTTCGTGATGACGCTGTCGCTGTATCCGCTCGTCTACCTGCCCGTCTCGGCCGCGCTCCGACGGACCGACGCCGGGGCCGACGAGGTGGCGCGCAGCCTGGGAGTCGGTCCGTTCGCGCGCTTCTGGCGGATCACGATGCCGTCGGTGAAGCGCCCGCTCTTCGGGGGCATGCTGCTGGTCGGGCTGTATCTGCTCGCCGAGTACGGGGCCTTCGCCATCCTTCGCTACCGGACCTTCGCGACAGCGATCTACACCCAGTACCGGCTCGGGTTCGATGGCAACGCGGCCTCCGTGCTGACCATGGTGCTCTGCCTGATCGGCGTCGTGCTGCTGACCGCTGAGTCGCGCATCGGACGGGTTGGCCACCCCGGCAGGGAGACCGGACGTCCCGCCTATCGCGCTCGGCTGGGTTGGACGATGCCGTTGGCCGTGCTGGCCATCCTCGCGCTCTGTGCGCTCGCAATCGGGGTGCCGGTCGGCTCGATCATCTACTGGATGGTCCGTGGCAGCTCGACGACGCTGCCCCCTGCCTCGGTGTTCACGACTGCGGTTCGGTCGCTCGGGCTGGGCGCGGTCGCCGCCGGCGTCGCAACCGCGCTGGCGTTGCCGGTCGCGGTGTTGAGCGTGCGGCATCCGAGCAAGTTCGCGTCGACGGTGGAACGCACGGCGTACCTCGATCGGGCCCTGCCCGGCATCGCGATCGGGCTCACGTTCGTCACGTTGACGGTCCATCATCTGCGGCCGTTGTATCAGTCGACGACGCTGCTCGAGGCTGCCTACGTGTTGCTGTTCTTCCCACTCGCACTGGTCGCAATCCGAAGCGCGGTGGCGCGCGTCCCACCGGTCTTCGACGAGATCGCCCGCTCCCTTGGACTGTCGCCGTTGCGCGTGATGTGCAGGATCACGATTCCGCTGGTCCTTCCCGGACTCGGCGCGGCAGCCACATTGGTGTGGTTGTCGTCCACGACGGAGCTGACGGCAACGTTGCTGCTTCGACCGACCGGGTTGAGCACGCTTGCGACGCAGTTCTGGGTGTACACGAGCGGCCTCGCGTATGGCGCAGCGGCGCCGTACGCGGCGATCATGATCGGCATGTCGGTGATCCCTGTGGCCCTGTTGACCCGGTTGTCGCGGACGGCATCGCAGCGTCACCGATCGGTGGCTTCCTGATGGCCGAGATCCGCATCGTCGGTCTCGTCGCCGGCTACGACTCGGAGCCGATCCTGCGCTCGATCGACCTCACGATCCCGTCCGGTTCGCTGACCTGCGTGCTCGGTCCATCGGGGTGCGGCAAGACGACGTTGCTGCGGGTGATCGCCGGGTTCATGGCTGCCCGATCCGGCACGGTCCACATCGGTGAGCAACTGGTGGACGACGGTCGCCGACAGGTCGCGCCGGAACGGCGCGGTGTCGGCTACGTGCCTCAGGATGGAGCGTTGTTCCCACACCTCGACGTCGCCGGCAACGTCGGGTTCGCATTGCCACGGACGACGCGGGACCAACGTCGACTCCGTGCAGAGACCGTCAGCGAGATGCTCGAGCTCGTGGGCATGCCAGACATGGGCTCGCGACTTCCGCATCAGTTGTCCGGAGGCCAACAACAGCGCGTTGCGGTCGCACGTGCGCTCGCCGACCGTCCCGCGCTCGTGCTCCTCGACGAACCCTTCGCATCGCTCGACGCGTCGCTCCGGGATCGACTGCGCGAAGACATCCGCGACGTCTTGCGCCGGGCAGGGGTGACAGCGGTCCTCGTCACTCACGACCGCTCGGAGGCGCTGTCGGTCGCCGATCAGATCGCCGTGATCGACCGAGGGCAGATCCATCAGGTGGGCACACCGTTCGACGTCTACACCCGTCCGGCCGACGAACACGTCGCCCGTTTCGTCGGCGACGCCAACGTCATCGACGGAACCCTTGTCGGCGGGACGGCCAGAACACCGCTGGGTGCACTGCAGGTCGATGCGGGTTGTGTGCTCGAGGACGGTGCTGTGCGAGTCGTCGTGCGCCCGGAGAACGTGCGGCTGCGCACGTCCGACGCCACGGGCGGCTCTGACGCGGAGGGCGTGGCGGCAGACGTGACGCGCGTCGAGTACTTCGGACACGATGCGCGCATCGAGCTCCGCGTGCCGGATGCGGCGAGCGAGCTGATCGTCTCGGCGCGCATCGCGGGCGCGATCGCTTTCAGCGAGGGCCAACGCGTCCGACTCTGTGTCGTCGAACCCGTGTGGGCCGTATCGAACTGAGCGTGTCTGACCGACCGGTCAGCTGTCGAGGACGCTGCCCGTCGAGACGAGCGTCGCGTCGAAGAAGGCGAAGAACTCCTTCGTGGAACCTGTGAGGTAGCGATCCGGATTGCCGCCCATGCGTTGATCGAGGAAGTGGCTCGTGATGGTGCCGTTGGCTCCCGGGCCGAACGTGAAGAAGACCGGCCACGTACCGTTGATGTCCATCTGCATCGCCTTGACGCATCCGAGGTTGATCAGCGACTCGGCCAGCTGAGTGGCGTCGACGTTGCCGACGAGCGCGTAGGCGATCCGACCGTCGGCCAGCTCGCACACGGCAGATCGGGGGACGTAGACCCTGTTGCCGTAGTCGGCGCCCCACCAGACGCCGTCGGCGATGCCGTGTTGCACCTGGGATTGTCCGTTGTCGACGATCAGCTCGAGGTTCTGGCGCAGGCTGATCCACGATCCGTCGTCGAACAGGTCGCGGCCGAGTTGACCGATGACGACGTGGCCGTCCTTGCCGATCGCGAGGGTCGCGTCACCGTCCCGAAGAGGTTTCACCGTGACGCCCTCGGTCACGTACCCGCCCTTGATGTGCTCGAACCGAAAGCCTCCGTTCATCGCGGCGAGCAATGCCGGCTGCAGCTCGGCGGGTACTCGGTTGCCACGCTTCCAGTTGCCGCCCGGCTCCTCGGCTCCGTTGAACAGCCCGGCGCGCAGATGGGTCTGGTCGATGACCACCATCGAGGCGACCACACCTCCGGCCGCTGGGAATGGCCGGATGCTCGTCGCCCACATCGCGTCCTGCCCGTCGGCGCGTGCGATCGGCGTCCATTGACCCTCGCCGGCGAGGGCGGGGCGGAAGATCGGCTGCAGCGGTGCAGGGGGCAGGGGAGCGGGCACGACAGGGGCGGAGGTGGTCGTTGCGAGTGTTGTCGGCGCGCCGCCGGCAGCGGCGCCCGGTGAAGGATCGACCGCGACGCTTGTGAGGGTTGTGGCCGTCGGTGGATCGGGGGCTGCCTGCGTTGCGATGGTCGTCGCTCCGGCGGCGGCCGGAGCGGTGATCGAGGGCGCCAGGGCGAGTTGCTTTGCCGGCTGCTTGGACGGCGGCGTGCTGTACATCCTGGTCTCGAGGAAGTCGATCACGCCACCGAGGTTGTTGTCTCGGCCCCACGTGGCGATCCGTTCCGAGAGCGTGTCGCCGTTGTCTCGGCCGACGTAGCTGACGAAGGAGATGAGGTTCCAGACGAAGACCACAGCGAGGATGCTTCTGGCAACCCGCCACAGGTCGTGACGCTGTTGTTGGCGGAACGTGCGCGGCTTGGGGCCCTTGGTCCGACGCCTGAGCGTGAGACGCCGTGGGCGCGGCGCGGGCTCTGCACCGCCGCGCCAGATGAAGAACGTGACGGCGCCTGACGCGATCACGACGATGGAGACCAACATCCATCCACCGCCCATTGCGACCACGGCGAAGACACCCGCAAGTGCGAGGGCTCCGTCGAGCACCGGCGCGAGTCGTTTCACAGTGTCGACCCGTGTGTCCGTGCGGTGACCATGAGGAAGTCCCGGATGTCCGAACTGAGGTAGCGATCGCCCGGTTTGGCCATGCCCGCCAACAGCTTCGACCCGACGACCTGGTCAGCAGCCACATGGTGGTAGGCGTTGAAGCTGACCCAGGCGTGGTTGATGTCCAGCTCCATCCCGCGCACGGCGCCGGCGCGCTGCAACAGCGCTGCCAGCGTCCGAACGCTGAGACCCGCGGAGGCGACGTACAGCACACGCCCCGACGCGTCGATGCCGACGCCGGAGCGCCACACGAACAGCTTGTTGCCGACGGTCTCACCCCACCGGTTGCCGGCGTTGTCGTCGAGGCCTGGCACGAGCTGCCCGTTGTCGACGATCAGGTCCAGGTTCTGGCGCACCGCGACCGGTGTGCCGGCGGCACCAGTCGGTGGCCACGAGACGACATCGAGCGCACCCGTTGCACTGACGACGAGTGATGCGGCGCCGGTTCGCAGCCGGCCGACCGTGCGGCCGTCCTCGGCGAAGCCGCCGCGTGAGTCGGCGATGCGGAAGCCGGAGTTGAACGCAGCCAGCAGCGTCGGAACGCTGGCGGCGGGGACGGCGTCGCCGTTGGTCCACGGGCCGTGACCGGGCTCCTGGTTGCCCGGCATCAGCGTGAAGGCTGCTGCGGACTGGTCGATCCGCACGACGGCCGCGAGGACCGTGCCGTGTACGTCGTCCGGTCGGAGATACGCGACCTGCATCGCCGTCGAGCCGCCAACGGGATCGCCGTACGGTTTCCAGTCGCCTTCGTCGGGGAGCGGTTGTTGTGCCAGTGGCACGATCCGGTCGACTGCGGTCGTCGGTGTCATCGGCCCGGCCGACGGGGGAGCGGCGGGCGTCGTGCTCGATGATGCGTACGGAAGGCCCCCGGCGAGTGTTCCGCCCTTCTGGGGTTGGTGGTGCGAGTAGTAGGCGTTCTCGATCCATGACACGGCGTTGCCGAGGTGATGGCCACGAAGCCATTCGACGGTCTGCTCCGCGGTCGTCGTGTTCGCTGAGTCGGTCATCGCGGACAGGAAGGACCAGCTGCAGGCAAGGGTGGCAGGGAGGCAGAGCATCGCGAACCACCGGACGAACAACCGTGGTGGGCGGAGGCTCCTCGTCGTTCTCATTGCGTCCGGAGGAGCTCGAGGCGCAGTCCGCGCGCGCTCCGAAGGGTGGCTGCCCCAGCGATCGCACTCGCGACGACGCAGATCGACAGCACGGTCGCGAGGTAGGCCCACGGCACGGTCAGCGCTTCGGGCGCTGGGTCGAAGACGCCCGTCAACACGCGCACCAGCATGGTCGCGAGCGCCCATGCTCCGACCGCCCCGGTGACGACGCCGCCGAGCGTGGTCACGCCCGCTTCGGCCCAGACGAACCCGCCGAGTTGTCGTCGGTTCGCGCCGAGCGCAGCGGCGATCGTGAAGGTTCGGCGGCGCTCGGCGAGGCCCATCCACAGCGTCAGTCCGGTTGCCGCCGCGGCGAGCGCCAAGGCGAATGCGAGCTCCACCTTGGTCAGCCCGGACAGGTCGACAGCGGTGAGGCTGGAGCCGACGATCCGCCGCGTGGAGACCAGGTCGGTGACCGTCGCGGAGGTGCCGACGACGTCTCTCAAGCGGCGGGCCACGCCGGCTACGTCGGCCCCGCGTGTGTCGACGAGGAAGGCGCCGACGGTGTCGTTGCCGGTCATCTTGGCGATGTAGCCGGCATTGGCGATCAGAAAGCTGTCGTGCGGCGCCGTCGGGAACTCCTTGGTCACGCCGACGTAGTGGAACGGAACGTTCGTGTATTGCTTGGTCCGACCGTCCTGCAGTCGCAGGGTGATGGGGTCGCCGGGGTGCAGTTGGAAGTCGTGCACCGTTTCGGCGGAGACGAGCAGGCTGTCGGGCCGCGCGCCGAGCGTCGCGATGAGGTCTTTCGCGGTGCCGCCTGCGAAGTAGGCGTTCTGCAGCCTGCCGGCGGCGACGATCGTCGCGGCGTTCACCCCGTAGAGGTCCTGCAGATCCGCGCCCACGTATGCGAAGCGATGCTGGATGGCCTCCACGTGATGCACGCCTGCGGTCGCGGCGATCGCAGTCGCGGTCGCTGACGAGGGGGAGACGATCGCTCCGGGCGATGTCGTCACCGTGACGTCGGCCCCGTTGCTGAGGATCGCGTCGATCCGGGCCTGATGCTCGTAGGTGGAGTTGAACACGGCCGTGGATGTCGCGAAGCCCACGGTCAACGCAACCAGGGTCGCGCCGCGTGCGAGGACGCGCCGCTGTCGGCCCATGCTGGCCGCCACCGTGTCGGACAGGTCTCCGACGACGGGTTTGATCCCTGCTGCGACAACGGCCTGGCCGCGCGTCAGGAGCAGGCTGACGGCCCGGTAGATCAGCAGCCCGCCACCCGCCCACAGCAGCGCAGGACCGGCGAACGCCCAGTAGCTGACGGAGATCGTCGGAACTCCCTCGACCGCGAGCACGAGGGTGTATCCGTTGCGCGAGGTCAACCAGAACACCAACGCCGATGCGGAGAGGAGGAGGAAGTCGAGCCCGTACGCCATCCAGCGTGGGTTCTGCCGACGCCCGATCGCGCGACGAGATTCGGCGACGGTGGTGCGATGAGCATCTCGTCGGGCCGGGAGCGCAACCGTGATCACTGCGATCGCGAACCCGATGACGATGGCACCGATGGTCCACGTCATCGCGGAGGTCTCGGTCGACCCGAAGGTTGCGGAGTGGAAGGCGAGGCGACCGACGAGACGAGCGAGCGAGATTCCTGCGATCGCGCCGATGACGCCGACGGTGATCGCATCGGTGACGCCGAGTCCGACGAGCTGTCGCGCGGTGGCGCCGCGGGTCCGGAGCAGCGCCTGCTCGCGTCGACGCCGATCCGCCGCCGACGATGCGACCGAGGCGGTGAGCAGCGCGGCCAGCGCGGCGCCGGGCGTGCCGAGGAACAAGAAGAGGATCTGCGCGTAGAGCGCGTCGCCTCTGGCCCCCGAGAGGGCAGCGGCAACGTTGTCGCCGACCAAGCCAGCGCCCCCGAGCTGCGCTTCGAGGTTGCGTGCCTGCCCGGTGATCGAGCTGTACGCAGCGGCGGGATCGCTCGGGAGGCGCCGATCGAGTCGCACGTGGACCTGCGTGCGCGTCAGGTCGGGCCGTGCGACGGACAGCGCGTCGAACAGCTTGTGCCAGGTCGGGCTCGGCACGATCAAGACGTTGTCGGGTGGAGCCTGCGGCTGGGCGCCGGTGGGCGCCCCGACCGCCTGGAACAACGAGTCGGCTTCGGGCAGGTCGACGATGCCCGTCACCGTGAGCACGACCGGTTGCAGACCGGACCGTCCGATCGAGATGACCGTTCCCGGTGATGCGCCGAGGTTGGCGGCAGTCTGCTGGAACAGGAGCACCCCCGCGTCGCTGCCGAGGAGCGAGCGGACCTCAGCAGGGAACGTCGATCGATAGGTGTCGCTGATGCCGACGACCTGACCCATGCCTGTCGTCTGCTTCGTGTTGCCCGTCGTCGTGTCGAAGCCACTCGTCGTCGCGAACTCGACGACCTCCGCAGCCGCAACGTGCGCGGTCGCGCCGACGTCAGCGGCCAGTTGTGCCGAATCGGAGCCCGGCTGGGCCTCCACCTGCCAGTCCACCGCGACGGAGTCGATTGCCCGACGGGTCATCGTCGCCTTCGACGAACTGAGGAACGCGCCCAGGCTGGCGAGCAGCGCCACCGCCAGGGCGATGCCGAGCGAGGTCGCAAGAACTGGACCCGTTCGTCGACGCAGTGTGGCGATGACCCAGGTTCGGTAGAGCCCGTGCGAACGCGTTCGACCTGAGCTCATCGACGAGCCGGCTCGCGCTGCAACAACCGACCCGATGACATCGACCAGACCTGGTCGAAGTGTGCGGCAACGTCCGGATCGTGGGTGTTCACCACGAGCGCTGCGTTCGATCGGTCGGCGGCATGGACCAGGGCGTCGATGACGAGCAGCCCGTTGACACGGTCGAGCTGGCCGGTCGGTTCGTCGGCCAGGATCAGGCGCGGCCGACCCGCCATCACGCGCGCCGCGGCGACTCGTTGGGCCTGTCCTCCGGACAACTCCTCGGGAAGGCTGTGCACGAGATCGGTCAGCCCCAGGCGAGTCAGCGCGTCGAGGGCAGCGACGCGAGCTGTCCTCCGGTCGATGCTCTGCAGGAGCAAGGGGAGGGCGACGTTCTCGATGACGTTCAACGACGGAATCAGACTGGGCGCCTGGAACACGACCGCCACGGCTCCCGGTCGCAGATCGGCGCGGTCACCGATCGCCGGCCAGTCGATCGAGCCTGTCGTCGGAACGTCGAGGCCGGCCAGGAGGTGGAGCAACGTGGTCTTGCCGGAACCGGACGGTCCGGTCAGCGCGATCCGCGCGCCGGCATCGATGTCGCAGCTGACACCGTGGACGGCAACCACGGCCGATGCGCCTCGCCCGAAGGTGCGGGAGGCGTCTCGAGCGCGAACGATCGACTGATCGGTCATCAGACGATGCACCCGTGTTCGAGCATGATCTCACGGTCGGCTTCCGCCGCGACGTGCGGGTTGTGCGTGACGATCAGGACCGAGGCTCCCGCTTCAGCCCGAGCGCGCAGGAGGGCGATGATCCGATGCGATGTGATGTCGTCGAGCTCGCCGGTCGGTTCGTCGGCGAGGATCAGCTCCGGCTCGTTGGCCAACGCAACGGCGAGGCCTGCCCGAGCAACTTCGCCACCCGACAGCGTTGCAGCTGTCGAGTCGGCCCGATCGCTGAGACCGACCTCATCCAGCAGCCCATCGACCCGGATCCGATCGACGTCTCCGACGAGCCGTTGGGCCAACACGATGTTCTGCCTCACCGTCAGATGTTCGATCAGGTTTCCGCTCTGGAACAGCATGCCGACCGAACGGGCGCGCAGCGCGGCCCGCTCGGCTTCCGATTGCCTCGACATCGTCTGACCGACGATCCGTACGGATCCACCGTCGGGGTCATCCAGCCCGGCCAGGCACGCCAGCAGGGTGGACTTGCCGGAGCCCGATGGACCGGTCACCGCGACGATCTCGCCGCGATAGAGCTTGAACGACACACCACGCAGGGCGAGCGTCTCCTCGTCGCCGACGTGGTAGAAGCGATAGAGGTCGACCGCCTCGAGCACCGGGGTCGTCCGGTCGATCGACTGGAGCGGCACCGCGGTCATCAGCTCCACGTCAACGAGTCGCTGACGGTCTTCCAGGGGTCGACGTTGTCGGCGCCCTTGGCCCCGGCCAGCGTGAGCACGGCACGCGTGCCATCGAGGTAGTAGACGTAGCGCTCCACGGCGAGGAGCGCCTTCTTCCCGGTGACAGGATTCGGTGCGCTGCCGATCTCATACCGCGCTCGGACCGCGGACCCCGATCGGGTCGACGCAGTGGCGACGTCGACCAATGCGAACGTCGGATCCACCTTCACGTCGGCGAGACCCGAGGCCGTGATGTTGCTGACCGTCGGCGGTGTCGACCCCAAGTGAGCCTCGATGGTGATCGAGTTGTACTTGTCGGTGAACGTGACGGCATCTGCAGACTCCGTTCGAGCCCATCCTTCCGGCACCTTCACCGAGAACAGACCGCCCGGGAACTCGAACTTGACGAAGACCTGGTTGTCGGGGATGTCCCCGGGCTCGACGACTTCGGGCGCGTTCGGGTCGACCCCACCTGTGGTCGTGACGGAGACAGCCGAAGGCCCGGGCGAGATGGCCTGTTCGTGACCGCAGGCACCAACCGAGACGGTCAGGCACGCGGCGGCGAGGCCGACAACTCCTCGATGATGCATCGCGCTCCTTGGCTCACTGGTGGACACGTTCGACCGTAGAGACGTTCTCAACAGCGACCGACCAGCCGCCGTCCATCGCTGAGCCAGAACTCCCGCGGAACGCGATGACACGGGTCGAGCGGCATCTACGGTGACCGCTGTGGCCGAAGAACGGATCCTGCTGGTCGAGGACGATGCAAGGATCGGCGCGAACCTCGTTCGCGCGCTCGAGCACACCGGCTACGTCGTGAGCTGGACCCAGACCGGGGCGGAGGGGGTCGGCAACGCAACGACGACGAGGCCGGACCTCGTGCTGCTCGATCTCGGTCTCCCGGACATGGATGGCCTGGACGTCTGCAGGGCCATCAGCCATTCGAACCCGGACGCCGTCATCATCATGCTGACGGCGCGCGACGAAGAGCTCGATGTCGTCGTCGGTCTCGACGCCGGCGCAGTCGACTACGTCACCAAGCCGTTCAAGCTCGCCGAGCTGTTGGCCCGGGTGCGGGCGCAGCTCCGCCGGATCCCGATGTCCGGTGAATCGCGATCCGAGGGCGGTCTGATCGTCGACCCCGGCGCCAGGCGGGCGTCGTTGAACGGCACGACGCTCGATCTCAGGAACAAGGAGTTCGATCTGTTGGCGCGCCTCGTCGTCGACATCGGCAGAGTCGTCTCGCGCGAGACGTTGATGGCCGACGTCTGGGACGAGCACTGGTTCGGGTCGACGAAGACACTCGACTTCCACATCGCTGCCCTGCGCCGCAAGATCGACGTCGACGGTGCGCCCAGCCGGATCACGACGCTGCGCAGCGTCGGCTTCCGGTTCGAGGAGTCATGAGGCGGCGCATCCTGGTTGCGATCCTGTCGATCGCGGGGATCGCCGTGGTGCTGTTCGGCGTGCCGCTCTCGATCGTTGTCGACCGACTCGTCGAAGAGGACGCCACCCTTCGCATCGAACGCCAGGCCGTACTGGCGGCTCGCGAGGTGCCCGGCGACTACCGGACATCGAACGATCCCGTCGAACTGCCCAAGGCAACGGACGAGGTGACGCTGGGCCTCTACAACGACACGGGTCTGCTGGTCGCGGGCGACGGGCCGGCACGGGCCGACGCGACGGTCACCAAAGCGCTCGACAACCAGCTCGCAACCGGTGAGACGTCGAACAATCTCGTCGTCGCGATTCCCGTGACCGCGAACGAGGTGGTGATCGGTGCCATCCGCGGCGAGCAACCGACGTCGCGCAGCAACGGACGAACGGTGCGGATCGTGGCCCTCGTCGCAGGACTCGCGCTCGCCGTGATCGGAGTCGGTGCGGTCATCGGATACGCCGTCGCGGGTCGGCTCGCGCGTCCCGTCCGCCGACTCCGCGATGCGGCCGTCCAGCTCGGCAATGGTGACTTCACCATCGCGCTGTCGCCGAGCGGCGTGCCGGAACTGGACGACGCCGCCGACGCTCTCTCGCTGACGGCGCAGCGATTGGACGATCTCGTCAGCCGCGAGCGATCGTTCAGCGCCGATGCATCGCACCAGTTGCGCACCCCGTTGGCAGGCCTGCGATCGGGGATCGAGACAGAGCTCGCATTTCCACGCGCGGACGCCACGCAGATCCTCCACGAATCGCTCGACGACATCGGCCGCCTCGAGCGAACCATCTCCGAGCTCCTCACGCTCGCGAGGACCTCGGCATACGCCGCAGCGACGTGCTCGCTGTCAGACGTACAAGCCGAGGTGCGGGGCAGCTGGCACGGGCGGTTCGCCAGTGCCGGTCGCCGGTTGAGCATCGCTGATGCGGAGGATGTTCCGCCGATCGTCGGCAGCGGCACGATGCTCCGCCACGCGCTCGACGTCCTGCTCGACAACGCGTTCGTCCACGGCGGCGGCGAGGTTCGTCTCGCGGCGAGCGTTGGAGACGATTCGGTCACGCTCTCGGTCTCCGACGAAGGGCCCGGGTTCGCCAGCGGCGTCGGCGCGAATGATCCGACCAGTGCACACGGGTTGGGGTTGCCGCTCGCTCGACGACTCGTCCACGCGATGCCCGGACGAATGTCGATCGTCGAAGCGGGCCGCCACCCGCGCATCGAGATCGTGCTCAGCCTGGCGAGGCAACCGCAGGCCGAACCCGACGCGTCGGGGTGAAGCTTCCGCCGAGCGATACGGCGAATCGACGTCTCTCCCGCCCGCCGACTCGAGGCCGACGGCGTTGCCAAAGGTAAACGCACGACAAAACCACCCAGGAGTTCCGCCTGCCAGCACTGGGCGGCATGCAACGAAAGTTACGCTCGACCAGTACATGTTGGTGCACTGGTTGATCATCGGCGCGAGCGTCATCGCCGCCTCCTGGGTGCTGATGATCGTCCTCGCCAAACGTCTTCCGCCCGGGCTCGCCAAAGACCTCGCAACCGTGCTCCCTGCGTGCGTGACCACCGCACGTCGACTGCGCAATGACCCGCGGGTCCCACGCCGGGTCAAGCTCGTCGTCGCCTTCGCCGGACTCTGGGTGTTGTCCCCCATCGACCTGATCCCCGAGTTCCTTCCGGTCATCGGTCCTCTCGACGACATCGTCGTCGTCGCACTCGCGCTGCGCTACGCCGCTCGCCGCATCCCACCCGAAGCGCTCGTCGAAGCATGGCCGGCCGAGCGCCGGATCCTCGATCGACTTGCGCCCTCGACCGCATCGATCACCTCGACAACTGGAGCACACTGATGGACGGCAGCATCTTCCGATGGATCAACCGGCTCGCTGACCGCACAGGGTGGGCGCAACCTCTGTTCAAGGCCAATGCCGGATACGGCGTCGTCCTCTTCGCCGTGCTGCTGCTGGCGGCCTACCTCCAGGGCCGCCAACGCACCGACGTGACCGTGGTTGCCGCCAGCGTGTGGGCTGCGATCGCGGCGATGGTCGCGCTCGGCATCGGTCAGGTCATCGGCAGCGCCGTCGACCGGGCCCGCCCCAACGAGACGATGGCGAACGTCCACCTCCTTGTCGACAAGACCACCGACTTCTCGTTCCCCAGTGACCACGCCACGGTCGCCGGCGCCGTCGCCATCGGACTGCTGTTCGCCAATCGCAAGCTCGGCATCGCCGCATCGATCCTCGCCGTGTTGATGGCGTTCACCCGCGTGTACGTCGGCGCCCACTATCCCGGTGACGTCCTCGCCGGACTCGCCCTCGGCGGGCTCGTCGCCGCCGCCGGATGGTTCCTCATCGTCCCGACGCTCACCAAGATCGCCCGCTGG
>JAOBWQ010000479.1 GCA_025463425.1 Ilumatobacteraceae bacterium
GCACCACCGGTGGACGACATCCAACTCCCGGTGATCCCCGACACTCCGCCGGTGGACGATCCGGCGCCGCCACCGCCGCCGGCGGACATGCCCGATCTCGTGCTGCCCGACATCCCCGCCGCTCCCGACGCGCCCGACCTCAGCCAGATCCCGGACCTGCCGGACCTTCCGGATCCGCCGAGCCAGCCCGACCCGCAGGACTTCCCGGCCGATGACGGGCCGAGCTTCGGCGACGACATCGGCAACGACGTATCACCGAGCGATCCGACCACCACCGACTTCTGACCGCTGCGGCCACGTCAGCTCGTCGACCAGACCAGATCGGTCTGTGGGTCAAGAACCAGGTCGGCATCCGACCTGGTTCTTGACACAGACGGCGTTCAACGGCGGTCGACCGCGGCAGCCCCAGCCGCCGGCCGCCTCGACTCAGACGAACTTGAAGCTGGCGAGGAAGTGCAGCGCTTGCGGGGACACGGCGGCGACGTGCTCGGCCGGGCAGGTGAACACGCACTGGAAGAAGTCGACGACCTTGCCCGGACCGTTGGTGGGAGCGAACCAGATCGACTGCAGCTGGGAGAGCGCCCGCCCAGATTTGGGGGCGCTCAACTTCGTCGCACGCAGGAACACCGGCCGGCCGCCGAGTTGCATGAACTTCTCCATCGAGACCTCGGCGTCCGGGCATCCCGCCTTGAGTCGCTGCCAGGTGAACGCGGCCGCTTCCTTGAAGTCGACGGTGCGTGAGACCTTGTCGTGGCTGAGGATGCCGTTGATCAAGAACCCGTCGATCTCCTCCGGCAGGCGGATCAACGCGAGGGCTCCCGGCGCTTCGTCGAGCACCCAACCCAGAGGGAGGGAGAACACGAAGGGGGGAATCCCTGGCAGCATCGCGCTCGGCTGAGCGACGATCTGCGCGGTCAGATCGAGGGAAGGTGTCGCGTCCATGTCGGGGACTGTAGTGATCCGTTGCCAGCCCGGGAACCGGGAATGTTCCCGGTGAAGGATGGAGCCGACCGTTCTACGATCATGGAGATGAGACCCACCTGCATGCGAGCAGTCGTTCTCAGCGCATGCACGGATCGTCGCGCCGAACTCGAATGGAGACATCAGCATGGACTTTGATCCAATTGGCTGGGCCGGGGACGCCATCGACACCGGAGTGCAGATCGTCGAGGACGGCGCCAAAGCCGTCGGGCAGGTGATCGAGACGATGGCAGGCATCGTCAAGGACGGCGTGACGTACAGCTACGGATTCGCCGCGGGCGCAGCGGAGACCGTCGTCAACGAAGTCGTCGATCACACCGGCATGGTGATGGGATGGGTGTCCGACGGCGTCGGCGGGATGATGGAGGACTGGGTCAAGCCCGTCGCCCAGGCCATCGCCGAGGCGCCAGCGGCAGTGGCGCAGGTCGCCGTCGACACGATGGACTGGGGACTCTCGGCGGCGGACACCGTCGTGTTCGACCCGATCGACACGATGACCTTCGGACTCGTCGATCCGAACTACGAGAACGGCAACCTGTCGATCGAAGCCGGCGTGCCCGATGTGCTCTACGGCAGCGCGCACGTCGGCGAAAGCGGCATCGGGGCACACTACGAGGACCTGACCTTCGGCCTCGGCGGAGACGTCGGCACCGATGGCAGCTTCGGCGTCGACGGCCGAGCCGGGCTGGACATCGCCTCGCTCCCCGGTGCGAAGGGTCACATCGAGCACGGTGCAGACGGCTCGATCAGCATCGACGGCAGAGCGCAGGCGATCATCCCGACGCCCGTCGGCCTCCTCGACGCGTCGGCCCACGGCGGCTTCGAAAAGGGCACGGACGGCAGCTGGTCGACGGTCCACCAGGCCGACGGAACGTTGTACACACCGTCGGGTGCGTACAGCGCGAACGTCGACGTGCAGGTGTCCGAGGACAACCAGGGCAACACCGACGTCGGCGTGGCGGGCGGCGGCGGCTACAAGGACTACGACGGCACCGGTGGAACGGTCGACGTCGCATACCAGCACGACGAGGATGGCGACACCACCACCGACGGGCTCAACCTCCACGGCACGGCGCACGCCGATGGCGTCGACGTCGACGCCAACGAGGGCGTGACCCACACGGAGTCGCCCGACGGCTCGCTGACCACGGTGGAGACGCACACGACGGTGGACGCCGACGGAACGCACATCGACGCCGGCGGCAAGTACGAGCACGAGGAGACATCCGACGGCACGACGCGCGATTCCGTCTCCGTCAACGCCGACGTCGATGCCGGCGGCAACAAGTTCCACGGTGACGGTGAGTACTCGGACACCGAGCGCGCCGACGGATCGGAGACGACGACCTTCGGCGTGCACGGCAGCGCACAGGGCGATGACTTCCACGCCGACGCCGGTTACGACAACACCGACGATGTCGACGCGCAGGGTCGCGAAACGGAGACGACGAAAGCGGGTGCCAACGTGACCGCAGGCGACTTCGACGCCGGAGGCACGTACGACCACGAGAGCCAGGAGAACGCCGACGGGTCGGTGACCGAGCACACCAACGTCTCCGGCCACGGCGGCTATGGCGACGTCGCAGCCCAGGGCAGCTACGACAACACCACCGAGATCGCTCCAGATGGCACCGAGACGAGCACCACCACCACCGACGGCGACATCACCGGGGTCGACATCCCCGGGTTGCCCGACGGCTTCGACAGCCCGCCCAGCTTCGACGAGCTGATGAACCAGATCCCGACCCCGCAGGATGCACTGGATCAGATCCCGACGCCGCAGGATGCGTTGGACCAGATCCCGACCCCGCAGGACGCGTTCGACCAGATCCCGACCCCGCAGGATGCGTTGGATCAGATCCCTGACGCGCCGGATCTGGGTGCGATCGCGGATCAGCTTCCAGGCGACATCCCCGGGCTCGGCGACATCAGCGACATCCCCGAGGTCCAGGACGCGATCGCGGCACTGCCGGACATCCCTGATCTGGATCTCCCTGATGTCGACGTCCCGTTCGCCGACCAGATGCCGAGCCAGGCCGACCTCGTCGGCGCACTCGCCTCGAGTGGCGACCTCAGCGGCGTCCTCGGTCAGGTGCAGGATGCGTTGCCGGACGGATCGGGTGATGCGATCCAGGCCGTCGCGACCTACACGCAGGAGGGCAACTTCGACGACTTCACCGGCGACATCGTCGGAGCCGAGGTCAACGAAGCCGCCGCCGACGAAGTGTGGGACGATCTCGACCAATGACCGATGCGCACCCAGCTCCCCCCACTGCCGCGCCGACCGCGGCCCAAGGTCCGGCCGTCGACGTCGTCATCAGCGAACTGGGCAAGTGGCTGAACCGGGAGGGTCGCGCCGATCTCGCCCGTCGTACCACCGCGGCCGTCGCGCGCCTGCGCCGGCCGAACACGGTCGTCTGCGTCGTCGGTGAGTTCAAGCAGGGCAAGAGCTCGTTGATCAACGCGCTCCTCGGCCAGGAGCTGTGCCCGGTCGACGACGACCTGGCCACCTCGGCCATCACGCTGCTCCGGTTCGGTGACGAACAGACCGCCGTCGTCCGTCGCAAGGAGGGCGACAAGGACGTGTCGGAATCCGTGCCGGTCGGCTCGATCAAGGACTGGGTCAGCGAGATCGGGAACCCGGGCAACCTCAAGCGTGTGGAACGAGTGGAGATGACCTGCAACAGCACCCTGTTGAAGCAGGGACTGGTCGTCGTCGACACACCCGGCATGGGGGGTCTCGGTGCGGGACATGCCGCGGCAACGCTCGGTTTCTTGCCGTTCGCCGACGGGTTGGTGTTCGTCAGCGACGCGTCGGCAGAGCTGAGCGCGCCGGAGATCGCGTTCTTGAAGCAGGCGCGCGAGCTGTGCCCGACCGTGCTCTTCGTGCTGACCAAGATCGACCTGTATCCGTCCTGGGAGAAGATCCTGGAGCTCGACCGACGCCATCTCGCCGAGGCGAAGATCGACGTGCCGATCGTCGCTGTCAGCAGCGCGTTGCGGTTCGAGGCTCTCCGCCGCAAGGACCGGGACCTGAACGTGCGCAGCCGGGTCCCGGAGGTGATCGCGCGTCTCAACGACGATGTCGTCCAGCCCGCGAAGACCGGGGCGGCGAACCGCGCTGCAGCGGACGCGAGCGGCATCATCGATCAGGTGCGCAATGGGTTCCAGACCGAGCGGTCGCTCCTCACCGACCCGGCCGCCGCAGGTGCCGCGCTGAAGACGCTCGAGGATGCGAAGGCCCGGCTCGATCACCTCCGCGGCCCGGGTGCGAAGTGGACGCAGGTCGTGGGCGACCGGGTCGCCGATCTCTCCAGCGACGTGAACTTCCGGTTCCGTGGCGCCGCACGAACGATCTCCAAGCAGATGGACGAACGGATCGAGCAGCTCAGCAAGGGCAACGAATGGGACGACCTGTCGCGCTACATCCAGTCGGTGGTTGCCGAGCAGGTGACCTACGTGTTCGTGGACCTCGAGCAGGGCCGGCACGACATCCGCGCCGAGGTCGTCGATCTGATCCGCGACGAACAGCTCGAGCTCGCACCCGAGGCGTCGTACAACAGCACCTACGACGTCAGCGAGCTGTGGCAGGGCAAGTCGCTCGACGCTGGGTCGGATCGCACCAGCAAGCGCGCCTTCTCGACGAGCGTCACGACCATTCGTGGCGCCCAAGGGGGCATCTACATGTTCGGCATGTTGGGTTCGTTCCTGCCAACCGCGGCTGGAGTGCTGCTCGCGTCGAATCCGGTGTTGCTGGGCGTCGGCCTGCTGTTCGGGTCGATGGGTCTGGTCGACGACCGCAAGCGGAAGGTGCAAGCGCGTCGGCAGGCGGCGCGCACCCAGGTCCGGCAGTTCCTCGACGACGTGCAGTTCGAGGTCGGCAACCAGATCGCCAACCTCGTCAAGGAGATCCAACGGGACCTGCGCGACGAGTTCGGTGAACGCCTGGCGGAGCTGCAGCGCACCTACACCGACAC
>JAOBWQ010000499.1 GCA_025463425.1 Ilumatobacteraceae bacterium
GACGATCGCCAGGCTGGTCACGATCGCGACCACGGTGAACACGCCGCCGTTCGCATCGGTGCCGGCCATGAAGGCGTGTAGCGTGCCGGCGAAGAACAGCGGGAAGCTGGCGAAGTGGATCGCTCGCCAGGCCTTCTTCGGGATCCGTTTGCGCAGCAGCGAGCTGGCCTCGATCGCGATCAGCAGGTACATCGCGACGATGCCTGCGGCGACTGCATTCGGGTTCCACGAAGCCGTGAACGGCACGAGCACCTCGCTCAGCCCGAAGTGGATGTAGCTGTCCATCATGATGCCGAGCACGTGGATCGCCGTGAAGATCACGGCGAAGCCGCCGAGGAAGCGGTGCAGGTCGAGCACCCAGTTCGGCCGCGCCTTCGTGCCGAGCGCCTTGGTCGAGATGAAGAGTCCCCACAGGACGCTGGCGGCGAGCAGCGCCCAGCCGACGATGCCTGCGGCTCGGGCGGTGTACCACCACAGTTCGTTGCTCATGAGCGTGCTGCCGCCGTCGTCGAGCCGGTCGAGATCCGGGTGGGGATCGAGTCGTGGTGGTCGACGAATCGGTGGAAGCCGTCGCTGACGAGGACACGCCCGTCACGGTCGACGGCGATCGCCTCGATGCCGGCGGGCAGCACGTCGAACGGCTGGTCCGAACCGCGCAGCAGCACGGCCTTCGCCAGCCCCTCGGCCACCCACGCCTGACCGGCGACGACCGTCGCCTGGACGAGGTCGGTGGTCGACGGCGATCCGGTGGACGGATCGATCAGGTGATGACGGCGATCCCGGCCGACGGTCCACGTGCGCTTGAGCGTGGACGACGTGGCGATGCCACCATCACTGATGTGGACCGTGACCATCGGTGCGCCGGTCCACGGGTGTTCGATCGCGACGTCCCACGCGGCACCGTCGGGGCCGGTGCCGTCGACGCGCAGGTCCCCGCCCAGGTTGACGCACACACCGTGGGCGCCAGCGACGACCAGCTCGCCGACGATCATGTCGGCGGCGAGCCCTTTGCCGATGCCGCCGGGGTCAAAGGTCGCGCCACGCGGAAGGCGCACTCGGTGACCCTGCTCAGCCGCACCGCTGGCTCGGTCCGGCGCGCCGAGATCGATGTCGATGTCGGTGCACGCGATCATCGTCCACGGCTCTGCGATGCGTGGGCCCGACGCCCGGCTGCGGAGCTCGGTGAGGGTCTCGAAGCTGCGGTCGTAGCCGGCTTCGATGACGGCACCGAGCACGAGCGGGTCGACGCTGGCGCCGGTGAGCCGCCAGAGCTCGATCGCTCGCTCGATCATCAGCGCAGTGTCCGCGGACACCCAGAAGTACTCGCCGGCAGAACCGTTGAGCCGGCTGATCTCACTGTCGGCACGGAAGCGGCTCCAGCGTGACTCGAGCTCTAAGACCCGACGGATCGCTTGATCGAGGAGGCCGACGTCGCCACCGGTGACGATGATGTGGGCCCGGCTGCCCATCGCCCGGAAGTGGGTCTGGGCAACGGCGAGTGGGGTGTCGATGTCGGTTGCGATGCTCATTGCTCAGCTCCCGCCGCTCGTGGTGTGCGAGCTGCTCGGCGCGGCGGTCGTCGCGGTGGTGGCCGCCGTCGTCGCAGCGGTGGTCGCGGCGGCCGTGGTGGCCGTCGTCGACGCTGGGGTCGCAGCGGTGGTCGCGGTCGTGTCGACGGTGACGTCGGCAGCTACGGCAGCGGCCGCGGTCGACGTCGCCGTCGTGACGTGCGTGGTCGTCGCCGGATCGGCGGACGAACTGCTCTGTGCGTTGACGGCCATCCCGGCGGCGAGACCTGCCATGAGGGCAACGCTGCCGACACCGGCCGCCCGCCGCGAACGACGAGCAGGGTGTGGCCGGCGCCGGCGAGCGGCTCGTCGTTGACTCTCGTTCGTCGTGTGCATGGCGTGTCTCCTCTGCTTGCCTGGAGACAGCGTGCGCTTCGAACCTCAGAGAACCATGAGGAAACGCTGGTGGATGTGTGGGTCTACTTCGGTGGCATCCGGATCCCGCCGTCGACCCGGATGGTCTGGGCGTTCATGTACGGGTTGGTGATCAGTTCGACGACCATGAAGGCCAGTTCTTCGCCGCTGCCGAGCCGCTTCGGGAACAGCACCGACTGGCCGAGGTTGGCCTTGAAGGCCTCCGACGCCTCGCCGGTGCCGTAGATCGGGGTGTCGATCAGACCGGGCGCGATGGTGTTGACGCGCACACCGACCGCGGCGAGGTCGCGAGCGATCGGCAGGGTCATGCCGACGATGCCGCCCTTCGAGGCGGAGTACGCGGCCTGGCCGATCTGGCCGTCGAACGCGGCGACGGACGCCATGTTCACGATCGCTCCACGCGAGCCGTCGGCATCGACCGGTTCGGTCTTGGCCATCGCCGCCGCCGACTGGCGGAGCATGTTGAACGACCCGAGCAGGTTGATCCGGATCACGAGGTCGAAGTTCTTCTGGGGCGCGGGATCGTTGTTGCGGTCGACGGTGCGTCCCGCGCTGCCGATGCCGGCCGAGTTGACGAGGGCGCGCAGCGGCCCCATCTCCGACGCGGCCGCGACGGCTGCTGCGCCGTCGTCCTCGCTGGAGACGTCGCAGCGGACGAACAGCCCGCCGAGCTCGGAGGCGACCTGCTGGCCGAGTGCTTCGTTGAGATCGGCGATCACCACGCGCGCACCGAGCGCGGCCAGCTGGCGGGCGGAGGCCTCACCGATGCCGGACGCGCCGCCGGTGATGATCGCGGAGGCGCCTTGGAGGTTCATACGTGGCATAGAGGATCAGCCTTCCACGATGCGTTCGATGATCGTCGCATTGGCCAGGCCGCCGCCTTCGCACATGACCTGCATGCCGAACCGGCCGCCGGTGCGCTCCAGCTCGTTGAGCAACGTCGCCATCAACTTGGTGCCCGAGCAACCGAGCGGGTGACCGAGTGCGATCGCGCCACCGTTGACGTTGACCTTGCTCATGTCCGCACCGGTCTCCTTGGCCCAGGCCAGCACGACCGAGGCGAACGCCTCGTTGACCTCGAACAGGTCGATGTCGTCGATGCTCATCCCGGTCTTCTCGAGGATCTTCTTCGTCGCCGGGATCGGACCCTTGAGCATCGTCACCGGATCGGTGCCGACGACGGCGAACGCGTGGAAGCGGGCGCGGGCCTTGAGGCCGAGCTCCTTGGCCTTCTCGGCGCTCATGATCAGCACGGCCGAGGCGCCGTCGGAGATCTGCGAGGAGTTGCCGGCGGTGATCAGGCCGTCCTCCTTGAACGCGGGCTTCAGCTTGGCGAGGCCCTCTGCGGTGGTGCCGGGGCGGATGCCCTCGTCCGCGGTGAGCATCTCCTTGGTGCCGTCGAGGTCGTAGGGCACCGGGATCAGCTCGTGGTCGAAGCGACCCTCGGCCGTGGCCCGCTCGGCGCGCTGCTGGCTCTGCGCGCCGAACGCGTCGAGATCCTCGCGGGTGATGCCGTACTCGACGGCGATCATGTCGGCACCGATGCCCTGCGGGGGCAGGCCCGTTGCCTCGTAGCGATCGACCATCTCCTGCGGGAACGGTGAACCGAGGGTGAACTTGACGACCGACGAACCCATCGGGGTGTTGGTCATGCTCTCGACCCCGGCCGCGACGACGATGTCGTACGCGCCGGCGATCACGCCCTGCGCGGCGAAGTGCATCGCCTGCTGGCTGGAGCCGCACTGGCGATCGACCGTGG
>JAOBWQ010000282.1 GCA_025463425.1 Ilumatobacteraceae bacterium
GGTCGTGGGCGATTTCGACGAATCGTCGCCGCGGGTGGCGATCACGATCACCACGACCGCGATGATCACGGCCGCGATGCCACCGATCACGGCGAGGCGGGTTCGTGAGCTCGCTGCAGCAGGCATGTCCGTACGCTAGCTTCGGGCGATGCCGAGACCCGGGCAACGGTGGTTCGGACCCGTCCTGATCGCGTTGACGTGCCTCGG
This sequence comes from Ilumatobacteraceae bacterium, assembly GCA_025463425.1. Taxonomy (GTDB): domain Bacteria; phylum Actinomycetota; class Acidimicrobiia; order Acidimicrobiales; family Ilumatobacteraceae; genus WLMZ01. The sequence continues at coordinate 208 of JAOBWQ010000282.1, forward strand.
GTTGTTCGCGACATGGGCGCTCGGCACCGCTCGTTACGGCGGCCCGGACGAGCCGTCGCACGTGTTGCGTGCGGCGTCGGTCGCACGCGGGCAGCTGCTCGGAACCGCTGTGGACGGGCTGGTCGGCGGGTTCCGCGCGGTCCAGGTGCCGGCGGCGCTCGCGACCGGCGATCCGCAGTGCTTCCGGCACGACCGACGTCAGCCCGCGACGTGTGCGGTGGCCGACGCCGGCGTCAGTGGGCTGCGGACCGCGGCTACTTCGGCCGGCACGTACCCGCCGTGGTACTACCTCATGGTCGGCGTGCCGGTGCGCTGGCTCGGCGACGCAGCTGATGTCGTCTGGTACCGGCTCGTCGCAGGTGCGTGGTGCGCTGCGGCGGTCGCCGCTGCGATGGTGCGCGCGCGACGAACCCGGGCGGTCATGGTCATCGCCGCGATCTCTCCGGCCTCGTGGTTCCTCTTCGGGGTCGTCAACCCGAACTCGCTCGAGATCGCGCTCGCACTCCTCGCGTGGGTGGGTGTCGAGCGGGTCCGGGTCGCCCGACGCGGGCGGCCGGGTGAGGCGACGATCGCCCGCTCCGAGCTGTGGTGGATCGCAGCCCCGGCCGGGTTGGCGATCGCGATCCGCCCGGTTGCCCTCGCCGCTGTGGCGACGATGGCGATCGTGCTGGCGGTGTTCGAGTGGTCCGATCGCCGCCCCCGCCCCGGAGTCCCCGCCGCCGACTCACGCCGTGCACGCATCGACCGACGCGGCTGGGCAGTGCTCGTGGCTGCACCGGGCGTCGCGGTCGGCGCCACCCTGGCGTGGAGCCTCTGGAGCGACGTGGTGGTCACCGATCGGCGAGCCGCATCGACGCTCGGCCCGTTGGCCCGCTTCACCCATTCCGCCGCCGGCACCGCCCAGACGATCCGCGAGCTGGCCGGCTCGCTCGGCTGGCTCGAGTTCTCTGCGCCATGGGTGGCGCAGGCCGTGTGGTGGGCCGCGGTCGGCGTCGTCGGAACCGCGGTGTGGCGTCGTGGCGGCGCGACGCGCCTGGCCTGGTCACTGGTCGCGATCTCGGCCCTCGGCGTGCCGATCGGGTTCGAGACCCTCCTCGCCGGACAGAGCGGGTTCATCTGGCAGGGCCGTTACTCGATCCCCACCGCGATCGGCTTGGTGATCATCGGGTCGACCGACGCGGCCGGCGGCACGCTCCGTCGAACTTCTCCCTGCTGGCGGCGCGGCACCGCGTTGCTCGTCGGTGGAGGAGCCCTTGCCGAAGTCTTGACGTTCTGGTCGGCGCTGCACCGCTACACGGTGGGTTCGGCCGGCTCGTGGCTCTTCCGCGACGCGAAATGGCACCCCCAGGCGGCTCCGCTGGCCCTGATCGCGCTGAATGCCGTGCTCGTGTACTGGCTCTGGATCGCTTGCGTCTGGTCGGAAACCCAGGCAACCGGCGTCGCCGACCCCGCCGAGGGTTAAGGCAACGTCAAGCAGATGTCGCTGTCCGTGGTCGCGACAGCGCTCAACGTTGACCATCTCTTGCCTCGACACGTCGGCGATCTTGACGGATAGTTGCCCCCTGGCTGCAGCGAGTGGGCGCAGTCATGGAAACGGCGGCGAGACGATGAGCGAACAACAGGATGAGACAGGGCCCGTTCGCAGCGGCGGCCCGGGCGGCGTCGGTAGGACGCGGGGGGCACGGCGGTCGACATGGGGTCGCGGTGCGGCACTGACCATGGCGGCGCTCTTGCCGTCGCTGGCGGTCGCCAGCGTGGTTGCCACCGGTGCGGCTCCGGCGTCGGCCAGCGGCGGCACGACGGACACGGGCAGCCTCGCCGCGATCGTGCAGATGACGGGCGCACAGAAGTTCTGGGAGAAGGGGTACAACGGCAGCGGCGTCGGCGTCGCGGTCATCGACACGGGCGTCGCTCGCGTGCCGGGCCTCGATCGACCTGGCAAGGTCATCGACGGGCCCGATCTGTCCTTCGACTCGCAGGACCCCGGCCTCGCCAACGTCGACGAGTTCGGTCACGGTACGCACCTCGCCGGCATCATCGCCGGCTCGGACATCGCCCCCACCGACTCGAAGAAGGGCTGCTCGACCTGCTTCGGCAACAGCCCGTACACCGACACCACCAAGTTCGAAGGCATGGCCCCCGGCGCGCACATCATCAACGTCAAGGTCGGCGCGTTCGACGGTTCGGTCGACGTCACCCAGATCATCGCCGGCATCGACTGGGTCGTGCAGCACCGCAACGACCCCGGTCTGAACATCCGCGTCCTCAACCTCAGCTTCGGCACCGACTCGATCCAGTCGGCCCAGGTCGACCCGCTGGTGTTCGCCGTCGAGCAGGCGTGGAACGCCGGCATCGTCGTGGTGGCTGCCGCCGGCAACGACGGGGACAAGCCGGGCCCGCTGGCCGATCCCGCTGTCTCCTCGGCGGTGATCGCGGTCGGTTCGACCGATCCGCACAGCACGCTGCAGACGTCCGACGACACCGTGGCCGACTTCGCCCAACACGGCACCAACGCGCGGCCTGTCGACGTCGCCGCGCCGGGCATCTCCGTGCTCAGCCTCGCCGTTCCCGGGGGCTTCGTCGATCAGAACGTGACCACCGGCAAGGTCGGCACCCGCTTCCAGCGGGCGAGTGGCACCAGCCAGTCGACGGCCATCGTCTCCGGCCTGGTCGCGCTGATCCTCGACAAGTACCCAGCTGCCACACCTGACGGCATCAAGATGCTGCTCAAGGGCACGAGCTCCGATGCCAACGACAAGAGTGGCAAGGACAAGAACTACCTCGGCTCGGGTGTCGCCAGCCTGACGGCGATCGACTCGCTCCTGTCGGGCATCGTCAGCGGCCTGCTCCACCTGGTGCTGCCCGCCCTCACCGGTGGCAATGGCACCGGCACGATCGAGGACTCCCGGGGCACGTACCACGTGATGATCGGCGATTCGGCGTTGGTCGGTGAGGTGGACATCTTCGGTCATCCATGGAGCGCACGGACGATGTCCAACTCGACCCGAGCCCGCAACACGTGGTCGGGGTCGAGCTGGAACGGCAACGTGTGGGCGGGCGACCACTACGACGCCGACGGTGGCTGGGCGTCGGCGACCTGGACGGCCAACGACTGGACCGGCAACCCGTGGTCCGGTGCCCGATGGTCCGATGCGGTGTGGACCGGTGCCCGGTGGTCCGGCGCTCGCTGGTCAGGTGCTCGTTGGTCGGGCGCGCGGTGGTCGTCGGCCGGCTGGGACGGCGCTCGGTGGTCGGGCGCTCGCTGGTCCGGCGCTCGTTGGAGCGACGCACTCTGGAGCTGAGCTGCATCGCGGCGCAGCGCCGTTGAGATCGCTGTCGGATCGGGTCGGGGCGGACCCGATCCGACAGCTGCCAAACCCGCTGATGACCAGCTGACATCGTCTTCGCGACTGACAAGAACGCCTCAAGGTGCTCTCGGGCGACGCCGATATCAGTCATCGGAGGCATGTACGGATGACGATGGACGCGATCGCCGAGAGGACGGGCCCTGAGCGGCCTGCGCGCCACCGGCTCAGCGCGCCCGTCCGCACTGCGATCCTGTCCGCAGTGCTCGCGCTCTGGTCCGGTGGTTTGCTCATGGCGGTGCACCTCGACGCCGGGCCACTCAGTGGGGTGCACCTGCAGTGGTGGGTCATCGCCCTGATGTCGATGGCCGCCGAGTTCATGGTCTTCAACATCGAGTTCCGACGGGACGTCTACACGTTCACGTTCAGCGAGATCCCGCTCGTCATCGGGCTCCTCCTCGCCTCGCCGCTGCACCTCATCGTCGGGCGGTTGATCGGCGAGCTGATCTTCCTCACGGTCAAGGAACGCCAACCGCTGCGCAAGCTGTCGCTCAACCTGTCGTCGTTCTTCGGCGAGTGCGTCGTCATGCTCCTGTGCTTCCAGCTGCTGCACGGTGAGCGCACCATCGACCAACCGGCGATGTGGCTCCGGGCGCTGGCCGCGGTGTTCTTGGCCGATCTGCTCGGGTTCGTCGTGGTGGCCTTCGCCGTCCGCTGGCACGGGGGAGCGTTGCGCTTCCGCTCCATCCTCGCGATCGGCGCGCTCACTGCGCCGGTCAACACGAGCTTCGCGCTGTTGACCGGCCTGTTGCTCAACGACCACGTCTGGGGGTTGCTGCTCCTCGGTGGCATCGCAGCGTTCTTGGTGATCACCTACCGCTCGTACTCATCGCTCACCCAGCGCTTCGACAGCCTCAGCCAGCTGTACGACTTCACCAAGATGGTCAGCGGATCACAGAGCCCCGACGTCGTGCTCGGATCCATCCTCGGCCAGGCCAAGGATCTGTTCCGCGCGGATCGAGCCGAGATCTGGCTGTTCGACGACGCCGACATCGTGGTCGGCCTCAGCGTCGACGACGACGGCCAGGCCACCCGCGAGCTGCCGTCGGTGACCGCCACCGACGTGAAGGCTTGGCTGGGCGCCTTCCGCGAGGCGCAGGTGATCGGACCGGGAGCCGTCTCACCGGAGCTGGCCCGGATCCGCGGCGCACTCCACGCCCGCAACTGCATCATCGCCCCGGTCACCGAGGCCGGCGAGCTGATCGGCCTCGTGTCGGTCATCGATCGACTCGGCGAGCGCGGCTATCGCCCCCAGGAAGCCCCGATCTTCGCCACGCTCGCCAACCACGCCAGCGTGGCGCTCGAGAACGGCCGGCTGATCGACCGCCTGCACGACCAGAGCCGAGAGCGCGAGCACGAATCGCTGCACGACGCGCTCACCAGCCTGCCCAACCGGCGCTACTTCCAGGCCAGGCTCGACGACGCAGTGAATCGACTCTCCGGCACGGCAGACCACGCAGCGGTCGCAGTGCTCAACCTCGACGGGTTCAAGGAGATCAACGACACGCTCGGTCACGCCTGCGGCGACGCGGTGCTGGTCGAGGTCGCGCAGCGACTCGACCGTTCCTCCGATGGTTCGGTGCTCGTCGCCCGCCTGGGCGGTGACGAGTTCGCACTGCTGTTCACCCGCACCTACGCGCGGGCCGAGTTGACGACGCTGGTGCAGGCGATCCGCCGCCAGCTCGCGACGCCGATGTCGATCGACGATCTCGAGCTGAACGTGTCGGCCAGCTGCGGCCTCGCGGTGGCACCGGACGACGGCCATGACGGCGCCACCCTGCTGCAGCGCGCCGACGTCGCGATGTACGACGCCAAGGCTGGTGTGGGCGACGGCGTGGCGTTCTACGACGTCGAGATGGACACGAACTCGACGCGCCGGTTGACGCTCGTCAACGGCCTCAACGTCGCGATCGCAAACGGCGAGCTGAGCGTCGTCTACCAGCCCAAGGTCAACCTCGAACGTCGCGAGGTCGTCGGCTTCGAGGCCCTCGTGCGCTGGCAGCACCCGACCCTCGGCCCGATCGGTCCCGACGAGTTCATCCCCCTGGCCGAGCGCTCCGGCATGATCCACCAGTTGACCGAACACGTGCTGCGGACCGCGCTCCACCAGGTCACGATCTGGCGAGCTGCCGGCCACGACTGGAGCGTCGCGGTGAACCTGTCGATGCGCAACCTGCTCGACGACGACATCGTCGGCATCGTCGCCGACGCGCTGCGCGTCACCGAGGTCAACCCGGGCAAGGTCACGCTCGAGGTCACCGAGACCCACGTGATGGCCGATCCGGCACGCACGATCTCGGTCCTCGAGCAGCTCTCGGCGCTCGGTCCTCGCCTGTCGGTCGACGACTTCGGCACGGGCTACTCGTCGTTGGCCTACCTCCAGCGGCTGCCGGTCAACGAGGTCAAGATCGACAAGTTCTTCGTGCTCTCGATGGCCGACGACAACGGCGCCGAAGCCATCGTGCGGTCGGTGCTCGACCTCGCCCGCAACCTCGGCCTGCACTCCGTGGCCGAAGGTGTCGAGGATCGTGCCTCGTTCGATCGCCTCACCGCGCTCGGTTGCGCCGAGGCCCAGGGCTACTTCATGTCCCGCCCGATGCCGGCCGACAAGACGCTCGACGCACCGCGCATCCTCGAACAGGTCCTCGCCGAGAGCGAGTCCGCCGCACTGACGTCGACCCCGCACTGAAGTCCACGCCGCACTGACGTCGACGCCGCACTGACGTCCACGCCGCACTGATGCCTCCGGCGGTCCCACCCCGCCACTCAACTTCCGCGCAAACCAACGTCCCCCAGACGGTCGTCTCGACTGCACACTTCTGCAAGCGCGTCGCGGTGAGCGACGCGCTCGCGTTTGTTTGCGGCTGCAGACGCGCTGTCGGGGACTGGAACGTGCGCGGAACCCGGGGGTCAGTGGGCGGCTTCGGCGACCTTGCGGCGGACGACGTTGAGGGCCGACCCGGCGCGGAACCACTCGATCTGCTCGGGGCTGAAGGTGTGCACGCCCTCGAAGTCGATCAGCGAGCCGTCGGGCTTGACGATCTGGCAGTGCACGTTCTGGCCGGGCACCGGCGGAAGGTTCAAGACGTTGATCTTGTCGTCCTCGCCGATCAGGTCGTAGGTCGCAGAATCGGCGAACGTGAGCGGGACGAGGCCCTGCTTCTTGAGGTTCGTCTCGTGGATGCGGGCGAACGAGCGGGCGAAGATCACGACGCCGCCGCGGAAGCGTGGCTCCATCGCTGCGTGCTCGCGCGACGAGCCCTCGCCGTAGTTGCGGTCGCCGATCGCGCACCACTGGATGCCGGCCTCGCCGTACTTCTTGGCGAGGTTCGGGTAGCTGTCGACCGTGCCGTCGATGGTGCTCTTGCCTTCGCCGACCCCTCCGCCGTAGGCGTTGACCGCACCGATGAACAGGTTGCCGCTGATGTTCTCCAGGTGCCCACGGAACTTGAGCCACTTGCCGGCCGCGGAGATGTGGTCGGTCGTGCACTTGCCCTGGGCCTTCATCAGCACGGGCAGGCCGAGGTAGTCGTTGCCGTTCCACGCCGGGAACGGCTGCAGCAGCTGCAGGCGATCGCTGGTGGGGGAGACCTCCACGACCACGCCAGAGCCGTCGGCCGGCGGCGGCGTGAACGTGTTCTGGCCGGGGTCGTAGCCGGCGTCGGGCAGCACCTGGCCGACCGGGCCGTCGAGCTTGATCTCCACGCCGCTCGGGCTGGTGATCGTGTCGGTGGTGGGATCGAAGTCGAGCCGGCCGGCCAGGGCCAGCGCAATGACCGTGTCCGGTGACGTGACGAAGCTGAGCGTGTTCGCGGAGCCGTCGTTGCGCTTCGGGAAGTTGCGGTTGAAGCTGTTGACGATCGTGTTGACCTTGCTGTTCTCCTCGGCGGGGCGGTCCCACTGGCCGATGCACGGCCCGCAGGCGTTGGCGAGCACGGTGGCGCCGATGGCCTCGAGGTCGGCGAGCAGGCCGTCGCGCTCGATGGTGGCCCGGATCTGCTCGGACCCTGGGCTGATCAGGAGATCGGTCTTGACCATCAGACCGGCGGCCGAGGCCTGGCGGGCGACGGAGGCGGCGCGCGTGATGTCCTCGTACGAGCTGTTCGTGCAGCTGCCGATGAGTGCGGCGCTGATCTCCAGCGGCCAACCGTTGGCGACGGCCTCGGCGCCGACGGCGCTGCCGACGCGGTTGGCGCGGTCGGGGGAGTGCGGCCCGTTGATGAGCGGCTTGAGCTCGTTCAGGTCGATCTCGATGATCTGGTCGTAGCTGGCGCCGTCGTCGGGGCGCAGGTCGGCGGCCACCGCATCGGCGGCGTCGGCGATGGCCTCGCGGCCGGTGGCCTTGAGATACACGCTCATGTTGTCGTCGTAGCCGAACAGGCTGCAGGTGGCGCCGATCTCGGCACCCATGTTGCAGATCGTGGCCTTGCCGGTGGCCGAGATGGTGTCGGCGCCGGGGCCGAAGTACTCGACGATCGCGCCGGTGCCGCCCTCGACGGTGAGCACCCGGGCGACCTCGAGGATGACGTCCTTGGGCGATGACCAGCCGCTGAGGGTGCCGGTGAGCTTGACGCCGATGACCTTCGGCCAGCGCACGTTGAAGGGGAAGCCGGTCATGACGT
>JAOBWQ010000555.1 GCA_025463425.1 Ilumatobacteraceae bacterium
GGCCGGCGAGGACGAAGCTGTTGTACGGACGTTGATCGTCGGCCGGTGCGTCGAGCGGGATCTCAGGACATGTGCCACCGACCCAGATCCCGTGCGCGGCCGCGTGCTCGACGATGAACTGCGACGACGGACCGTCCTCGGGTTCGCCGATCGCTCGGTCGGTGACGAAGCCTGTGCTGAACGTCTCCGTCAGCAGCGCGAGGCGTGCACCGGCTCCGGCGGCAGCGGCGATCATCGGCGCGATCCGCGCGAAGTTGGCATCGCGGTCGCCCCACACGATGTCGTGCTGGACCGCGGCGATGCGCACCGAACCGGGCCTCGGGCCCGTCACGAAGCGAGAGCCTTGAGACGCGACACGGCCTCGTCGAGCACCTCGAACCGCTTGCAGAACGCGAACCGGACGAGATGGCGACCTCGACGTGGATCGGTGTAGAAGACCTCGTTGGGGATCGCCACGACGCCGCACGAGTGGGGCAGTTCACGGCAGAACGCGTATCCGTCGCCGTCGGCGCGCAGGGGGCGGATGTCGACCGTCACGAAGTAGGTGCCACTCGGCCGGAAGACCTCGAACCCGGTCTCGACCAAGCCGGCGCAGAGCCGGTCGCGCTTGGCTTGGAGGTCGGCGGCGATCTCGTCGTAGTACGAATCGGGAAGGCGCAGGCCGACTGCGATCGCCGGTTGGAACGGACCGCTGTGCACGTAGGTGAGGTACTGCTTGGCAGTGCGCACCGCGGCCACGAGGGGCGCCGGGCCGACCACCCACCCGACCTTCCAGCCGGTGGTGTTGAACGTCTTGCCACCCGACGAGATCGTGAGGGTTCGCTCGCGCATGCCGGGCAGTCCGGCGATCGGCACGTGCTGCAGCCGATCGAAGATGAGGTGCTCGTACACCTCGTCGGTGACGACGATCAGATCGTGCTCGATCGCGACGTCGGCGATGGCTTGGATCTCCTCGCCCGTGAACACCTTGCCGGTCGGGTTGTGCGGGGTGTTGAGCAGGATCAGCTTGGTGCGTGGCGTGATCGCCGCGCGCACCTCGTCGATGTCGGCGTGGTAGTTCGGCGGCCGCAAGGTGACGGGCTTGACCGTCGCACCCGACATCGCCGCGCATGCCGCGTACATGTCGTACATCGGCTCGAACGTGACGACCTCGTCACCGGTGTCGAGCAGGGCGATCAACACGCTGGCCAATGCCTCGCTGGCGCCGGCCGTGGACAGGACCTCGGTGGCCGGGTCGAAGGCCAGCCCGTAGAAGCGCTGCTGGTGTTCGGCGATCGCTTCGCGCAGGGCCGGCACACCGATCAGCGGTGGGTACTGGTTCTGCCCGCCGTTGATCGCCGCGATGGCGGCATCGAGCACCTCGCGGGGCCCATCGGTGTCGGGGAAGCCCTGCCCGAGGTTGACCGAGTTGGTGGCGACGGCGAGCGCCGACATCTCACCGAAGATCGTGGTACCCAGACCTTGCAGCTTGGCGGACAGGTACGGCAGGCGTGCTGACATCGCGTCGATCGTAGATCAGCCAAGATGTTCGGGTCCGAACGAGTGCGGCAGCAGCTCCTCCAGCGTGAAGGTGGCTCGGACACCCGAGGCATCGGCGGCGTAGACCGGGGTCGAGAGCTTGGCGAACTCGCGGATCCGCTGACGACAGCCGCCACAGCAGGTGCCCAACTGCTCGCCGTCACAGACGGTCAGCACGGCGACGATCTCTCGCTCGCCTGCGGCGACCATCGCCGCGATCGCGCCGGCCTCGGCACACGCTCCCTGCGGGTAGGCGGCGTTCTCGACGTTGCAGCCGCTGAAGATCCGTCCGCTCGGCGTCAGCAGTGCCGCGCCGACGCGGTAGTTGGAGTACGGCGCATGCGCGTTCTGCTGCACGGCGAGGGCCGCTGCGAACAGCTCGTCGACCCGTTCGTGCGGTTGGTCGACCGTCTGATCGTCGCCGTTGTGGTTGCCGTCCATCCGGCTGACGATAGTGGCGTCGGTCAGCCGGCGCGGGTGGCCTCGGCAACGAGCTCGGGTCCCAGGAACCTGGTGGCCAGGTCCAACGCGCTCGTCGCGTCCTCGTGGATGCCGTCCGGCCGGTAGGCCGGATCCTCGGCCACCCCGACCTGCTCCATCCACGCCCGGAGGTCGAGGACGACCGCTCGGTCGGGATGGACAGCGGTCACCGTCGTCATCACGTGTTCGATCGACGCGTGGGCCGCGGGATCGCGAGCCGGCATCTCGCGATCCACCCAGAACGGGTTGATCGCCGGAGGTCGGATCCACGCGACGTGGGCGTCGGAGTGGTCGAGGATGTACTCCTCGATCGCGAGGTAGTCGGGGAAGGCCCTGGTCAGGAAGTCGTGGTCGACGGGGGTGAGGTATCCAACGGCGGGATCGAACACGCGCGGGAGGACGTCGTTGATGGTGTTCATCAGCAGCACGACGTCGGGGTGCAGCTGCTTCAACGCCCGGGGGAGCTTCACGTCGAGCACTTGGCGGCAGCTCTCGGCGAAGGACGCGATGCTCTCGACCATGCCCGGGTCGGCGAGCACGGTGCCGCTGCGCACGAAACCGCAGCCCGGTCCTGCCAACACGGTGACCTTCGCGACGCTGGGGTTCTGCGCTGCCCACTGCACCAGGCCACTACCGACCGCCTCGGCCGTCGAGTCGCCGACGACGATGATCCGCACCGGGCGGTTGAGGACGGGAAGCGGCGGCACGATGATCGGCGCGTCCGGCACGGACGAGTTGGTCGGCGCGGTGATGGTCGTCGTGGTCGTGGTTCCCGGCGTGGTCGTCGCAATCGAAGCTGCCGGCGCCGAGACCGCCGGTGGCGCGGTCGTCGTCGGGGCGGCCGCCGTCGTCGACGTGATGTCCGGGGTGGACGGCATGACCGCGGTGGTCGCGGTGGTCGTGGTCGTCGCGGTGGCGCCCGTGGCCGCCGGCACGGTCGCGATCGCGCCGACATCGGAGTCCGCGGGGATCTCGGCGGCCGCCACGGCGGACGCGCTGGCGGTCCAGTACGTGGCGTTGCGCGTCGGGACGGCAGCGATGATGAGCGAAGCGACGGTGATCGCGACCACGGCCCGCATCAGCGTGCGGGCTCCGGTCCAAGAGGCCCGCCGGATCGGACGCTCGACCAACCAGTACGACGCGAGCGAGATGGCGAGCGTGACGCCGAGTCGAACGCTCAGGAGCATCCATCCGCTGCGCCCGAGACGGTCCGCGGAGAGGAACACGAACACCGGGAAGTGGAACAGGTAGACGCCATAGCTGATCGCGCCGAGGCCGACGAGTGGGCGCCACGAGAGCATCGTCACCACCGTCCCGGGCTGTTGCAGGCCGAGGAGCAGACCTGCGCTGGCGACGGCCAGGAGTGGGAACGCTCCGTGGTACGCCGGCCCGCCGGCCGCCGGCAACAGGACAGCGATCGCGATGATCGAAACGCCGGCCACCGGGGCCATCCAGCCTCGAGCCGCCACCTTGCCTTCGTGCAGGGCGACGGCCAGCAGCGCGCCGATGAGGATCTCGGCGGCGCGCGCGGGGGTGGCCCAGTACGCGGCGTCCCTTCCCCAGACGACTGCCACGATCGGCGCGACGGCAGCAAATGAGACGGTGATCACGGCGAGGATCCACGTCAGCGACCAGCCCCGACGGCGGGCCATGCGGGCCATCCCCCAGAAGCACAGCGGCCACAGCCAGTAGAACTGCTCCTCGATCGCCAGCGACCAGTAGTGGTCGAGCGGCGACAGCAACCCGGCCGATTTGCTCTGCAGATCGGTGTAGCTCCCCCCGCCGGCGAGTTGCACCCAGTTGGCGAGCTGGAACAGCGCGCCGAAGGCGTCGCGACGCACGTGCAACGCGCCACGCCACACGTCGCGGCTGGCCATGATCGACACGATCGCGAGGCAGAGCGTGCTGGCCGGCAGCAACCGCTTCGCCCGGCGGGCATAGAACGCGACGGGCGCGATGCGCTGCTTGGCCGAGAACTCGCGGACCAGCAGCGACGTGATCAAGAACCCGGACAGGGTGAAGAACACCGAGACGCCGAAGTAGCCGCCGTGCATCCACGACACGCCGCCGTGGAACAGCAGCACCATCGTCACTGCGACCGCGCGCACTCCGTCGAGCGCCGGCTGGCGGTCCAGCTTGGAAGATCCGCGTGTTGCCCCCACGACGGGGGAGGACCGTATCAGTCCGGCTGCGTGCCGAGGATGCTGATGAAGCTGACCATCTCGCCGGGATAGCCGCCGAGGTTGTGCGTGAGCGCGAGGTTGCGTCGGCCGTATGTGCTGATCCGTCGCTCCTCGGGCACTTCACCGCGCAGCTGCAGGAACGCCTCGAACATCATCCGCAGCCCGCTCGCGCCGGTGGGATGGCCGAAGCTCTTCAAGCCGCCGTCGGGGTTGACCGGGAGGTCGCCGTCGAGGTCGAACGCGCCGGCCTCGATCTCCTTCCAGGCCGTGCCGCGTTCGCAGAACCCGAGGTCTTCCATCAGGACCAGCTCCGTCGGCGTGAAGCAGTCGTGCACTTCGGCCATCGCCAGCTCGGTGCGTGGATCGGTGATGCCCGCCTGCGCGTAGGCGTCCTGCGCGCACGCAACGATCTCCGGGAAGGTCGTGTAGTCGTACGACGGGTCCATGAGGCCGTTGCCGTTGCCGGCCACCATGCTCAGCGCCTTGATGTAGAGCGGCTTGTCCGTGTACTTGTGGGCATCCTCGGCGCGAACGACGATGGCCGCCGCAGCCCCGTCGGCCACCCCCGCACAGTCGAACACGGACAGATCGCCGGCGACGGTGGGCATCGCCAGCAACTGCTCGACGCTCATCTCCTTGCGGAACTGAGCGCGCGGGTTCTTCGCACCGTTCTTGTGGTTCTTCGACGCGATGCGGGCGAGCACGTGCTTCAGTTCGGCGCGGTCGACGCCGTACTTCTGTGCGTATGCGGGCGCCACCATCGAGAACATCGCCGCTGCGGTGAGCGTGCGCGACGTGCCGTCGTTGGGCACCGGGAAGGCGTTGAGGCCCTGCATCCCGCTGTCCTTGACCTTCTCCGCGCCGATCGCCATCGCGGTGTCGTAGGCGCCGCTGGCGACGGCATAGGCAGCTTGGCGCAGCGCCTCGGAGCCCGTGGCGCAGTAGTTCTCGACGCGTGTGACCGGCTTGCCTTCGAGCTTGAGCGGGCGAGCGAGCGCGATGCCGCTCATCGCCGACTGCGCGGTGCCGAACCAGTACGCATCGACATCGGGCTTGGCGACTCCAGCGGACGCGTATGCGTCGTCGCTGGCCGTGATCAGTAGGTCGTCGAGACCCTTGTCCCAGTGCTCGGTGAAGCGCGTGCACCCCATGCCGATGATCGCGACTCGGTTCTTGATCCCGTGCGAAGCCATGTCAGCCAGCCTCTCCGTGCTGTGTGTTGTCGGGCCCGATGTGCTCGCCGCGGATCGGGCGGGCCTTCCAGAAGTAGTTGTGGACCCCGTCGGCAGTGAACAGCTTGCGGAAGGTCATTTCTACTCGCCCGCCGATCTGGACCTCGGCGGCGTCGACGTCGGTCAGTTCGATCGGCAGCCGGCCGCCACCGTCGAAGTCGACGACCGCGAACACCACCGGCGGGTTGAGCGAGTACGACAGCTTGTCGATCGTGTAGGTGACGATCGTGCCCAGCGCCTCGGCCATCGCCCGCCGCTCGGTGTCGATCTGTGCCGGCGGCATGTGCACCTCGCCCGAATCGTCGACGGAGCCGACGAACCCGAACTTCCAGTCGCGCGACCTGCTCGAAGCAGTGGCCGACGGGCGCACGGGCTCGGGACGGCGGGGCGGTTCGATGCTGAGATGGCCGCGCCAGCCGAGGTACTTGCCGTACGTGACGGCTCCCCCGGTGGCCACCTGTGCGGCGACGGTGCGGCGAGGCGCGTAGTCGGCGATGGCCGCGGTGGTGCGGAAGACGAAGACCTCGACCCCGTCGGCGAGCACGACGAGCGCGATCACCTGACCCGCCGATGCTTGCTCGAGCGCGGATGCCAGCAGGAACGCGGGCGACGCCGCGCCGGTGTTCCCCACGCTGGCGGCCAGCGAGTCGACGACGGCGGCCGATGGTGCGCCGAGCGAGCGGGCCACGCTGGTGTTGGCGCGATCGTGGGTGCCGGTGACGACGAGGTGGTCGATGTTCTGCGCCTCGAGCCTGGCCTCTCCGAGCGCCGCCTTCCAGGCGAGCGCGGCGAGCGAGGCGTAGCGGGTCTCGCCAGGGCGCTCCTCCCACAACTTGGAGCGGTTGTCGCCCGGCGTACGCCAGCGATCGAGGAACTCCTCCGTGGCGACCCCCTGGCCGATCAACTCGGCCAGCAACGTGCCGTCGGCCTCGGTGCCGACGACGAGTGCTGCGGCAGCGTCGCCGCCGTTCGATTCGTCGCCGGATCCGGGCAGACCTCCGCGCAGGTCACTGGAGACCACGAGGGCAGCGCCTGTTCCGGAGAGCCCGGCGCGCAACGCGCCGACGGCCGACTTCACCGAACCCAGCGCGTCGTACGCGCCGACGTCGGTGCCGAGCCGCAGCGCGGCGTGCAGCGCGGTGGCATTCGTCTTGTCGAGGTACGGGATGGCAACGGTGCTGAACCACACCGTCGATGGCGAGATCCCCGAGGTGGCCAGCGCGCCGCGGGCCGCCTCGACACCCATCGTCGTGGCGTCCTCGTCGAACGATGCCACCGACCGGGTGCCCTTCCCGCCACCGGTGCCGGCGACTGCGGCGATCGTCGCACGGTCCAATCGTCGATACGGCAGGTGCGTGCCCCAACCGAGAATGCCCTTCATCCGACCTGCCCCTCTCGACGTCGCCGTCCTCGGCTTTCTGACGCAGCATCAGATTACGGCTGAGATCCACGCGCGGCGCATTCCTGGCTCTCGCTCGCGCGGGGGCTCGCTGTTATGGTCACCGATCCATGGAGGAACATGACGGTGTGTCAGAAACGGGCTCCGACGCCTTCGCGGTGAGCCTGGAGTCCACCACGATCGCTGCCGTGATCGATCGCGCGGCACTGCTGTTCGGCGACCGCGAGGGATTGGTCGACGGTACCGGCGACGCCGCCGTCCGGCTGACGTTCGCCGAGCTGGCCGACCGGATCGACAACGCCGCGCAGGGGTTCGTCGCAGCCGGCATCGAGCCCGGCGACCGGATCTGCATCTGGGCGCCGAACGGTCTGCGCTGGCTTCTCGCCGCGCTCGGCGCGTACCGAGTCGGCGCGACCCTCGTGCCTCTGAACACCCGCTTCAAGGGTCCGGAGGCGGCGTACGTCTTGCGCACCGCGGGCGTGCGGATGCTGTTCACGGTCACCGACTTCCTCGACACCGACTACCCGGCGTTGCTCACCGGTGACAACGCCGTCGCGTCGCTGGAGCGCACGGTCGTCATCTCGGGCGAGGTGCCGGATGGCTGCACGTCATGGGACGAGTTCATCGCAGCGGGTGCCTCTGTCGACCGCGACGTGGTGCGAGCGCGCAGCGCAGCCGTGCAGCCCGACGACATCAGCGACATCATGTTCACGAGCGGCACCACCGGCAAGCCGAAGGGGGCGATGATCCGCCACGGCGCATCGGTGCGGGGGTTCGACGCGTGGGCCACCGTGGTCGGTCTCCGGGCCGGTGATCGCTACCTGATCGTCAACCCGTTCTTCCACACGTTCGGGCTCAAGTCGGGCATCGTCGCCTGCTTGATCAAGGGCGCGACGATCGTGCCCCAGCCGGTGTTCGACGTGCCCGCAGTGATGGCCCGCATCCCCGAGGAACGGATCTCGATGCTGCCTGGGCCACCGTCCATCTACCAGACGATCCTCGATCATCCGCGGCGCGCGGAGTTCGACCTCTCGTCGCTGCGTCTCGCCGTCACCGGCGCCGCACCTGTCTCGGTCGAGCTCGTCCGCCGCATGCGCGAAGACCTCAACTTCGAGACCGTGGTGACGGGCTACGGGTTGACCGAGACCACCGGCATCGTCACGATGTGCCGTCATGACGATCCCGACGAGACCATCGCGCACACGTCGGGCCGGGCGATCCCCGATGTGGAGGTGCGCGTCGTCGACGACAACGGTCACGATGTCGAGGTCGGTCAGCCGGGCGAGATCTGGGCCCGCGGCTACAACGTGATGGCCGGCTACTTCGGCAACCCCGAGGCGACTGCGGAGACGATCAACGCCGACGGTTGGTTGGCCACCGGCGACATCGCGGTGCAGGACGCGCAGGGCAACGTGCGGATCACCGATCGCAAGAAGGACATGTTCATCATGGGCGGGTTCAACGCCTACCCCGCGGAGATCGAGAACGCGTTGGCCAGCTACCCGGGTGTGAGTCAGGTCGCAGTGGTCGGCGTGCCGGACCACCGGATGGGCGAGGTCGGCAAGGCCTACATCGTCCCACGCCCGGGAGCGACGATCGTGCCCGACGAAGTGATCGCCTGGAGCCGCGCGAACATGGCGAACTACAAGGTTCCCCGCTATGTCGAGGTCGTCGAGTCACTGCCGATGAACGCCAGCGGCAAGGTGCTGAAGGTCGAGCTGCGCGCTCGCGACTGACATCGGGCTCACGGCTTCAGGCCCGCACGAGGTGTACGTCGAGGCTGTCGTTGAGCGCATCGCCGAGGAGGATGAACCCGGTCACTGCTGCCACCAGGAACGCGCCGGGGAACAGCAGCAGATACGGCGACCGGCTGTAGAGGCCCTGGGCGTCGTTGATCATCACGCCCCATGACACCGTCGGGACCTGGAGCCCGATGCCGAGGTACGACAGCGTGGCCTCCGCGCCGATCAGCACGCCGATGAGCGGGGTCGCGTAGGCGATCACCACCGGGAGCGCGTTGGGCAGCACGTGCCGCACCACGATGCGGGTCGATGACGCGCCCATCGATCGCGCGGCCTCGACGTACGGAAGATGTGTGATCGTGCGGGTGACGCTGCGCGCGATGCGCGCTGAGCCCGGCCACAGCTGCACCGCGAGCGTGACCATGATCTGCGTCGGCGTCCGACGACCGTTGACGAGCACGCTCAGGAGGAGGATCGATCCGACGATCAAGGGGATGCCGAGGGTGACGTCCGCGAGGCGTCGCACGATCGCGTCGATGATGCCACCGCGCCAGCCGGCGACGAGGCCGAGCGCCGTGCCGCCGATCGTGGTGATCAGCCCCGCACCGAGGCCGATCTCCAGCGACGTGCGCGCGCCGTAGACGACGCGGGAGAACTCGTCGCACCCCTGCGCGTCCGTGCCGAACCAGTGCGCCGCCGAGGGAGCCTCGCGGTCCTGGTACGCGCCGTCGGCGGCGCGCAGCGAGCACTCGGTCGGGTTCGTCGAGGGCGACCGGTCGGCGACGAGCTGCGGCACCAACGCGCAGACACCGACGATGCCGAGCAGCACACAGGCGATCCTGAAGCCGAGCAGACGCGAGATCCGGTACCACCAGCCCTGGCGTCGCCGACTCCGCATCACTGCACCCGCAATCGCGGATCGAGGACGACCGCGACGAGATCGGCGAGCAGGTCGACGACGAGGTAGACCGCGATCACGGCCATCGTGAACCCGATGATGAGCGCGTTGTCGCGCTGGCTGATCGCCCGGGCGACGACACGTCCGACGCCGGGCAGGTTGAAGATCCGCTCGGTGACGATGCTGCCGCCGGCCAGCGTGCCGATCTCCAACCCGACGAACGTGACGAACGGGATGAGCGCGTTGCGCACCACGTGCCGACGGGTGATCGCGCCCTCGCTCACGCCCTTCGCCCGAGCGACGACCACATGCGGCTCTGATCGATGGGTCATGGCTTGCGATCGCATCACCCTGGCGGCGACGGCGTAACCCGTCACCGCGAGGGTGCACGCGGGAAGCACGTAAGCGAACGTGCTCGATGTCCCGGCGACGGGGAGGATCCGCCATCGAACACCGAACACGTCCTGGACCACGGCACCCAGCACGAAGGCCGGCACCGCGAGCCCGATCACACAGCTGGCGAGGACGCCGCTGTCGAACCGTCCACCCCGCCGGCCTGCGGCAAGCACACCGAGCACTGCGCCGCCGGTCAGTTCGACGACGAGGGTGAGACCGAGCAGCTTGGCCGTCACCGGCAGGGCTTCGACGAGGATGTCGGTGACCGGCCGACGCGATGCATAGGACTGACCGAAGTCGCCGCGGAGGAGGCCACCGAGCCAGCGCAGGTACTGCTGCGGCAACGTTTCGTCGAGGTGGTACTTGATCCGGATCGCCCGCAGGGTGGCCTCGGGCACCGTCCTCCGGCCGGCGATCACCCGTGCCGGGTCGCCAGGCAGTGCGAACGCTGCGCCGAACACGACGAGCGTCGAGAGGATGAACGTGGCGGCGGCTCCGAGGATCCGCCGCCCGATCAGATGACCCATCGGGGCGCCGACTCAACCGTCGACGTCGATCAGTTCCAGGCGCCAGAGGGCGCCGGTATCGACCTTGACGTTGGAGAGCCGAGTGTCATACACGCCGCCGTCCTCGCCGAACATCTCCGGGATCAGCGGAAGGTCCTTCTCGACGATCCCCTGAGCCTTGGTCAGGAACGGCAGGCCGGCAGCTTCGTCCTTGGCGGTGCGGGCCTGTTCGAGCAAGGCGTCGAAGGCAGGGTTGGAGTAGCCGAAGTTGTTCGCGTCCGAGGTCGACTCGAACAGGGGCGAGAGGAAGCTGTACATCGAGGGGTAGTCCCACACCCAGCCCAACTCGAACGGACCGACGGCTTTGCCGGCGGCGGTCTCCTCCAGGTATTGGGCGAAC
The DNA here is from genome assembly GCA_025463425.1 of Ilumatobacteraceae bacterium. Classification (GTDB taxonomy): domain Bacteria; phylum Actinomycetota; class Acidimicrobiia; order Acidimicrobiales; family Ilumatobacteraceae; genus WLMZ01. Next base: position 10,755 of record JAOBWQ010000555.1, read on the forward strand.
TCGAAGCTGCGGACTTCGACGTCGAGGCCGAAGAGGTCCTTCCAGGAGTTGATGATCGGCTCCAGCCCGGCCTGGCCGTCGTCGGCGATGTCGTAGAGCACGATCTTGTTGCCGGGGATGCCACCAGCTGCCGCGTAGAGCTGCTTGGCCCGGTCCGGGTCGTAGGTGCATCCGTCACACACGGTCTGGAGCGCACCCGGCACCTGCGCGGGCACCATTCCCGTCGCAGGGATCTGCGTGCCCGACCAGATCCGCTCTGCGATGCCGTCGCGATCGACGGCCAGGCTGAGCGCGAGGCGGATGTCGGGGTTGTCGAACGGGGTGACGTTGGTGGGGAAACCGATGTAGTTGAGCGCTCCCGTGGGGGTCACGAGGAACCGGTCGGCGAACGACCTCGCGTCGGCCACGTCATCCGCGGGGACGTTGCGGGCGATGTCGAGGTTGCCTGCCTTGAAGTCCTTGTACGCCGTGTCGGCGTCGGAGTAGATCGTGAATTCGATCTCGTCGGCGATGCCCGCTGGACCGGAGTACGCCGGGTTCTTGGCGACTGTGATGCCGACGTTGTGCTGCCACGGACCGACCATCGTGTACGGGCCGTTTCCGATCGGCTGGTCGGCGTACGCGGCGGCCTTGGCGTCGGTCGACACGTACTCCGGGGCGACGGGATCGAAGATCGGGTACGTGAGCACCTTCGGCAGCAGGGCGAACGGTGCCTCGGTCTCGATCGTGAGGGTGTGGTCGTCGACGGCCCTCACGCCCGTCACCGGGACATCGCCGATCTTGCCGCTCGGATCGGCGTTGCTGACATCCGCCCAGCCCTTGATCGGCAAGCCCTGGTACGCGGCGGGCGCGGCGAGGTCGGGATCCGCCGAACGTGCGAAGGCGAACACGAAGTCGCCGGCGACCACAGGGCGGCCGTCGGAGAAGACCGCGTCCGGGTCGAGGTCGAACGTCCAGGTCAACCCGTCGTCGGAGACCGACCACTTCGTCGCCACGCCCGGGACCACCTCGAGTGCCGGATCCAGCGCCACCAGGGGCAGGAACAGCAGACGGATCACCTGGGCACCTTCGATCTCCTGGGCCAGCCCTGGATCGATGGCCGCCGGCTCGCCGATGCTCACCGAGAGCTTCTTGGCCCCGGTGGCGGTCCCGACCGTCGATGCGGCGGTCGACGCAGCGGTCGATCCACTCGCCTGCGTGGTCGTGCTCGCCTGCGTGGTCGTGCTCGCCGACCTGTCGTCGGACGAGCACGCCGCCACGAGCAGGAGGGGAAGCGCGAGGACGAGTCGCTTGGTGAGTCGTTGCATGTGGAGGCTCCAGTGCTGTCGTGGTGCCTTCTCATCGCTGCGACCACGGAGAACCTGTCGCGGAACTCGAAGATTTTCCGCGACCTGGCGCGCTGTCACCGGATGTCCGCGTCACGCGGACATCCGGTACCTGCGGTGGCCGTCAGCGGCCGAGGGCCTCGGCTTCGGCGCCGATCGTGGTGCTCTCGCCGTGGCCGGTGTGCACGATCGTGCTGGCGGGCAGGGCGAACAGCCGGCGGCGGATGCTCTCGACGATCGTGTCGTAGTCGCTGTAGCTGCGGCCCGTCGCGCCCGGACCGCCGCAGAACAGGGTGTCGCCGCTGAACAGCACGTCGCCCCCGTCGGCACCCGCGCCGACGACATGGAAGCAACAGCAGCCCGGTGCGTGACCGGGTGTGTGCATGACGCGGAGCGCGCTGCCACCGGCGGTCAGCAGACCGCCGTCGACCAGGCTCCGATCGGGCTCGACGTCGGGGTAGACGACGTGCCACAGCATCAGGTCGGCGGGGTGGAGGTGGATCGGTGCGTCGACTTCCTCCTGCAGCGCGAGTGCAGCGTTGATGTGATCGTTGTGGCCGTGGGTCAGGGCGATGGCCTTGACGCGTCGGCCGTTGATGGCTTCGACGATCGGGGCTGCGTGGTGGGCGGCGTCGATGACGATCACCTCGCGGTCGTTGCCGACCAACCAGATGTTGTTCGTCACCTCCCACTCCCCGCCGTCGAGGGCGAAGATGCCGGTGGTGTTGACCAGCTCGACGCTCACAACACGACGACGCTGCGCAGGACTTCGCCGCGCTCCATCTTGTGGAACGCCTCCTCGATGTCGCCGAGGCCGATGGTCTCGCTGACGAAGGCCTCGAGCGGCAAGCGGCCCTGCAGGTGGAGGTCGACGAGCATCGGGAAGTCGC
>JAOBWQ010000290.1 GCA_025463425.1 Ilumatobacteraceae bacterium
AGAAGACCTGTGACATCGCATGCTCCATTCCTCCGGCTCACTAGCCCGTGATCGCGGTTCGCAAAAGGCTGTACTTGTTGTTGAGCGCCTGCACGACGAGGCGCTGGCGCAGCACGTTCTCGCTCGACGCGAGGACCTCGAAGTCGATGTCGACGTTGTTGCCGTTGAGGCGCGTCGCGGCCGAGCTCTGCGTCACGCTGATCGCCGCCTTCGACAGGTCCCCGTGGTCCACCGCCGACCGCAGGCTGTCCTCGAAGTCGACCTTGTGGGCGTGGTAGTCGGGCGTCTCGAGGTTGGCGACGTTGGAGGAGATCGCCCGCTGGCGCGCGTCGAGCCCGTTGAGCGCCACGTGCAGCGCCTGGGTCACCGAGTCGGAGACTCCGCCGATCGCGTTCATCGGCCACTCGCTTCGATCATGGGGCGAACGGTTCCGCGAAACGTGGACATGTCAAGCAGCCCGACGTCGTCGCCGATCACGAACGGACGGCCGCGCGCACCCGTTCGAGCGCACCCTGCATCTGGGCATCGATCCGTAGCGCGCCGACCACTGCCGCACAGCCGCCGCGGTCGATCGATGCATCGTCCATGACCTCGACGCGGTGTGCCAGATCGGCGCGGTTCGACATCGTCGAGCGCGCCAGCTGCGCGTCGAGTGGGTGGACACGGACGATGATCGGGCCGCGATCCGGCGCGAGGTCGATCGCGCGCGCGATGGACGCGAGGAGCTGTTCGTCCACGGTCGCCAGTTCGCGGCCGACGAGCTCCTCGGCGAGCGCCACCCCGAATCCGATCGCCTGCCGCTCCAGGTCGTGCAGATCGTCCTGATCACGGCCGATCAACTGCTCGACCGCGCGTGACAGGGACGCTGCGGCATCGAGCAGGTCGCGCCGTGCGTCTTCGTGCGCTTGCACTGCGGCATCGACCTCGCTGCGAGCCAGAAGCAGACCCTCCAGCCTCGCCCGCTCCATCGCCTCCGCGAGCTCGGGGGCGTGCTCGTCGACAACGCCTCGTGGGCGCCATTCGGTGAGTGGCTGCGGTTCGAACCGGGATGGACGTGCGAGAAGGCGCGCCGTCGGCATCAGGGACTCTCGGGTCAGCTGCTTCCCGGATCGATTCGCATCCATGCCTTGATGACCTCCGCCATGCGCTCTGGGTCGTGCTGGGCGACATGGAGGACGATGGCTGACGCCTTCGCTCTGGCCTCTGCCCGGCTCCGGGTGTCACCGTCCGGGACGGGGTCCGCTTGTCCATCAGGGGACACGGCGCGCACCGTCTGCAGGGTGTATCCGGGTCGCCCGGCGAGCGCAGCGTTCTGCCGCGCCGCAGCACTCGCACGAGCGAGCACCGCTGCACTGGACACGCTGGCGTTCGTCGCGGTCAGCGGCGGTGCAGGATGGGGGTCGCGCTTGCTGGTCAATCCGCCGACGATCGCGATGACCGACACCAGCGTCGCGACGATGCCGATGACGAGAGCGACGAGCGCGGGGTCGTCGATGATCGCGATCGTCATCTCGTTCACCTCAGAGCGAGGCTTCCCAACGCGAGCGCACCGGTGCGCTGACGCGAGCGGGCCGGGTCGACAGCCGCAGCTGGGCGCGAGAGGAGAGCTTGTCGGCCCATGCAGTGAGTCCCGCCGTGGTCTCGACCAGCGACCGAGCCCAAAGCAGCAACGCGTCCGGAAGAGGCGGGACGTCGTTCGGCGGGACGAACTCGGCTGCGGCCGGAACCGGTTCAGCAATGAGCGTGTCGGCGTCGATGAACGTCAGGAGCGCGCGGTAGTCGTCGAGCGACCGGGCATACTCACGCAGCACTCGTTCCCACTCGGCGGTGCCGTCTTCCAGGATGTCCGCCGGCTGGCGGTCGTTCATGCCCGCACCGAGAGCTGCGCCGAGGCGACGACGTGCTCCGCGGCAACGGGACGCGCGATCAACGCCTCGCGGAACGCTTCGGCGAGCTCCGCCAACAAACCCCGGGCCTCGATCGCCTCGCCGTCGGTCTTCTTCACGTTCGACCGCGTCAGCAGCTCGATCACGTAGCGATAGATCGCTGCGAGGCGCGGGGCGTGCTCCCACACGTCGAGGTCCAGCATGCAGAGCAACTCGTGGACGATCTCCTGGGCGTGGCACAGCCGATCATGGGCCCGAGCGTTGTCGTTGGCCGCGATTGCTGCGATGGCTTCGCCGAGATCTCGGTCGAGCCGATCGAAGCACATCACGACGATGCGCGGGCCCGAGGCCGTGGTCAGCCCCTCCTGGGTGAACCGCCCGCGGAGCGTTGGATTTGGGTACACGGCGAACTCCGGTCAGTCGATGCGGGAAAGGATTCGGGCCATTCAGGCCCTGCGGAAGACGGTCCGTGGGTCCGGCCTCGTCGCCCGAAGCTGAGGGCGGTCGAGGCGTGATCAGGTGCGCTAGTGCCCGTTGACGGTCGGAAGACCGGTGACCTGTGAGGCCAGCCAGGTTCCTTGGTTCTGCAGGTTCGCGAGCGCGGACTGCACCGTTGTCCACTGCTTGCGGTACTGGGCCTCCTTGGCGGTCATCCGCACCTCGAAGGCAGCGA
>JAOBWQ010000573.1 GCA_025463425.1 Ilumatobacteraceae bacterium
CCGAGCACGACCGCACCCATGACGGCGGTGAACACCTTGGCCGGGTCCGACGTGCCGTCCTGGTAGTACGAGATCACCAGCCGGCCGATGCCGAAGCGAAGACCGATCGAGATCTCCGACACGACCACACCGACGACGGCCAGCGATGCCGCAAGCTTGAGCGCGGGGATCAGGAACGGAACGGCGGCCGGGAAGCGCAGCTTTCGGAACCCCTGCCACCAGCTGGCTGCGTAGCTGTCGAGCAGCTCGATCGATGTGTCCTTCGGCGAAGCGAACCCGCGCAGTGCGCCGATCGCGATCGGGAAGAACGCGAGGAACGCGCTGAGCGTCGCCGCTGCCATCCAGGCCGGGAAGTCGTGGCCGAACGGGCGCAGCTTGCCACCCCAGTTCACGGTGATCGGCGCGAGCGCGATCAGCGGAACGGTCTGCGATGCGACGAGGTATGGCAGCAGCGCGCGCCGGGCGAGGTTGAACCGAGACATCAGCGTCGCCAGGAACAGCCCTGCGCACACGCCGACGACGAGGCCGAACAACGACAGGCGCAGCGAGTACCACGTCGCCGCGATCACCACCGAGAGGACCGTGCGCTCGTTCGCGCCACGGACCTCTGGCCGTCCGAACCGGCGCAGCATGTCGATGATGTGCGGCATCGCCCGGTCGCTCGTGCGCGGGATCAGCTTCCACCCGAAGATCGACGCGCCGTTCTCCGGGCCGATTGCTTTGTAGCCCTCCCACACCACGACGAACAGCACCAGCGCGAGCGGTGCCATCAGCGCCCGACGCACCGGCAGCTTGCGTCGCTCGCGCGCGAGCACGACATCGGTCGGCGCGAGCACCGACTCGATCACGTACGGGCTCTCATGAACGCGCGTTGACGACATGGGCGATGGCTGGCATGACCCGCTCACCGTACGCACGGAGTGTTTCGTCCTTGGCGTCGTGTTGTAAATACACGGAGAACTGGTCGACGCCAAGTGCCTCGAGCTCCTCGTGCCGGCGGACGTGCTCCTCCACCGGGCCGATGATGCAGAACCGGTCGACGATCTCGTCCGGCACGAAGGTGGTGTGGCTGTTGCCGGCCTGCCCGTGCTCGTTGTAGTCGTAGCCCTGGCGGCCCTTGATGTAGTCGGTCAGCGCCTTCGGCACGGGCGCGTCGTCGCCGTAGCGGGCGACGATGTCGGCGACGTGGTTGCCGACCATCCCGCCGAACCAGCGGCACTGTTCGCGAGCATGGGCGAGGTGCTCGGGCGTGCCGTCCGTGACGTACGCCGGCGCGGCCACGCAGATGGTGAGGTCGTCGGGGTTCCGCCCGGCTGCAGTTGCCGCGTCACGGACCGCCGTGATCGTGAACTCGGCGATCGATGGGTCGGCGAGTTGGAGGATGAATCCGTCGCCGACCTCACCGGTGAGCGCCAAGGCCTTGGGCCCGTACGCCGCGACCCACACCTCGCACCGGCTCTTGCCGGCCCACGGGAAGCGGATCTCCGAGCCGTTGTAGTCGACACCCCGCCCGTTGGCGAGCTCGCGGATAACGTGGATGCTCTCGCGCAGGGTCTTCAGCGTCGTCGGTGCACCGTTGGTGACCCTGACGGCGCTGTCGCCGCGGCCGATGCCACACACCGTGCGGTTGCCGTACATCTCGTTCAACGTGGCATAGGTGCTGGCCGTCACGGTCCAGTCACGGGTGGCCGGGTTGGTGACCATCGGACCGACGACGATGTTCCGCGTTGCAGCCAGGATCTGGCTGTAGATGACGTACGGCTCCTGCCACAGGATGTGGCTGTCGAAGGTCCACACGTGGCTGAACCCGTACGTTTCGGCCTTCTTGGCGAGATCGACGACGCGCGCCGACGGCGGCGTGGTCTGCAGGACGACTCCCAGATCCATGTCGTCCTATCGGTTGGTCGGGAAGCCGAGGTCGACGCTGGACGTGCGCGGGTCGGGCCAACGAGAGGTGACGACCTTGCTGCGAGTGAAGAAGTTGATGCCCTCCGGACCGTACATGTGCTGGTCGCCGAACAGGCTCGCCTTCCAGCCGCCGAAGCTGTAGTAGCTGACCGGCACCGGGATCGGCACGTTGATGCCGACCATGCCGACCTGCACGTCGAACTGGAACTGACGGGCCACGCCACCGTCGCGGGTGAAGATGGCCGTGCCGTTGCCGTACTGGTTGTCGTTGATCAGCCGCAGGCCTTCGTCGTAGCTCTGCACGCGGGTGACCGTCAGCACCGGCCCGAAGATCTCGTCGTCGTAGACCTTCATGCCCGGCTTGGCGTTGTCGATCAGGCTCGGCTTGAGGAAGAAACCACCGGCAGGTGCGTCGACGCGGCCGTCGACCACGAGCGTCGCGCCTTCCGCCTCGGCGCCACCGACGTAGGCGGCGACCTTGTCGCGGTGCTCGCCGGTGATCAGCGGGCCCATCTCGTTGCCCTCTTCGCTGGCTGGGCCGACCTGGATCGCGGGGATGCGGTCCTTGACCTTGTCGATCAACGCGTCGGCGACCGAGTCGACCGCGAGCACGACGCTGATCGCCATGCAACGCTCACCCGCTGATCCGTAGGCCGCGCTGACGACTGCGTCGGCGGCCATGTCGAGGTCCGCGTCGGGCAGCACGAGCATGTGGTTCTTCGCGCCGCCCAGGGCTTGGACGCGCTTGCCGTTCCTGGTGCCGGTCTCGTAGATGTACTTCGCGATCGGCGTGCTGCCGACGAAGCTGACGGCCTGGATGTCGGGGTGCCCGAGGATCGTGTCGACCGCTTCCTTGTCGCCGTTGACGACGTTGAAGCAACCGTCGGGCAGACCCGCCTGCTTGAGCAGCTCGGCGATGAACATGCTGGCCGACGGATCCTTCTCGCTGGGCTTGAGGATGAACGTGTTGCCGCATGCGAGGGCGTTGGCGAACATCCACATCGGGACCATCGCCGGGAAGTTGAACGGGGTGATGCCGGCCACGACGCCGAGCGGTTGCTTGATGCTGTAGACGTCGACACCGGTGGAGGCCTGCTCGCTGAAGCCGCCCTTCATCAGGTTGGGGATGCCACACGCGAACTCGATGTTCTCGAGCCCACGGGCCAGCTCGCCGAGCGCGTCCGACAGCACCTTGCCGTGCTCGGACGACACCAGCGAGGCGATCTCCTTTCGGTTCGCATCCACGAGCTCGCGCATGCGGAACATGACCTCGGCCCGCCGCGAGAGGTTCGTGGCCCGCCACGCTGGAAACGCCGCCTTGGCCACCGCGATCGCGTGAGAGACCTCATCAGCCGAAGCCAGATCAACCGTGGCCTGCTGCTCCCCGGTCGCCGGCTGCCAGACAACCCCCGACCGCCCCGAAGTCCCCTCGAGAACCTTCCCATCAACCCAATGCGAGATCCGCTTCATGTCTTCCTCTTTCTCTTCCGTCTTCTACCAAAGGTGTTGTCGAGCGGTGAACGCCGTCCGACAGCTTGAGTTTCTGTTGATGCAATGAAACCCCGCAAAGAGGGGCCCGAGTAGGTGGTGATGCCGTCCGAGCGGGGAGTCAAGTAGTCCGTGAGGAGCGGAGGGAGAGGCCCGGGGTTCGCATCCCGAGCGGTAGGCCGGAGCGCTAGCGGAGTGCCGTGCGAGGGATCGAACGCCGGGACT
>JAOBWQ010000575.1 GCA_025463425.1 Ilumatobacteraceae bacterium
CGGGCATCTACGTGCTCGAGCCGAAGATCTTCGAGTTCATCCCCGAAGGCCGCTCGGTCGACTTCAGCAGTGAGGTCTTCCCCGCATTGCTGGCAGAGGGACTGCCTCTCTATGGCGCGATCGCCGAGGGGTACTGGGAAGACGTCGGCACGCTGGACGCCTACCTCGGCTCGCACAAGGACGTCCTCGACCAGAAGGTGCAGGTCGACATCCCCGGCTTCCGCGTCAACGACGGCGTGTGGCTGGGCGAGGGCGCGGAGATCTCGCCTGACGCCATCGTCACCGGTCCCGCGGTCATCGGTCCGGGGTGCAAGGTCGAGGCCGGCTGCACCTTGGGCGAGTACACGGTGCTCGGCTCCAACGTGCGCCTGCTCAGCGACGTGCACATCGAGCGCTCCGTCGTGCACGACAACGTCTACGTCGGCAGTGGCGCCCGCTTGCGCGGCGCGATCATCGGCCGCGCCTGCAGCATCCGCTCGAACGTGCGCATCGACGAAGGTGTCGTGCTCGGCGACTCCGTCTTCATCGGCAGCGGCGCGGTGCTGGCCGGCGACGTCAAGGTCTACCTGTTCAAGACGGTGGAGGATGGCGCGGTCGTCAACACCAGCATCGTCTGGGAGAGCAAGGGCTCGCGCAGCCTGTTCGGGCGCGACGGCGTCACCGGCCTGGCCAACGTCGACGTCACGCCCGAGCTCGCGGTCAAGCTGGCGATGGCGCATGGCACGTCGTTGAAGAAGGGCACCACCGTCGTCACCTCGCGCGACTCCAGCCGCGCGGCGCGCATGCTGAAGCGGGCGATGATGGCCGGGCTCAACGCTGCCGGAGTCGACGTGCTCGACCTCGAGGTCGCCAGCGTGCCTGTGACTCGCTTTCTCACGCGCACGCCACGGGTCTTCGCGGGCATCACCGTCCGTCTGCACAACGACGACCCCTCGCGCATCATGGTGCGGTTCTTCGATGCCGAGGGCACCGACATCAGCGAGGACGGACAGCGCAAGATCGAGCGCCTGTTCCAGCGCGAGGACTTCCGCCGGGTGCTGGCCGAAGAAGTCGGCGACATCCAGATCCCGCCGCGGGCGCTCGAGGAGTACACCGTCGCGCTCGAAGCGACGGTCGAGGCGGCCGCGATCCGCCGCAGCAAGTTCAAGCTGGTCGTCGACTACAGCTTCGGCGCCACATCGCTGGTCATGCCCACGTTGCTCGGCAAGCTCGGCGCCGACGTGTTGGCCGTCAACCCGTACGTGTCCACCGCGGCCCGGGTCAACTTCGATCCCGTGGTCGCCGCAGAACGTGTCGCCGGCCTAGTGCGGGCGTCAGGTGCGCACATGGGTGCGATCCTGGATGCCGACGGCGAGCGGCTGACGTTGATCGACAACGAGGGCCACGTGCTCAGCCACACGGACGCACTGCTGGCGTTCGTCGAGCTCGTCTGCGACCACCTCCTCGGTGACACCATCGCCTTGCCGGTCAGCATCACCGAGCACGCCACGGCGATCGCCGCGGCGCACGGTGTCGAGGTCGTCCAGACCAAGATGTCAATCGCCGCGCTGATGGCGGCCGCCAACGATCCCGCTGTCGGGTTCGCCTCCGACGGTGCGGGTGGCTACATCCTCCCCGGCTTCCTGCCTGCGTTCGACGCTGCCGGCGCGCTGTTGAAGATGATGGATCTGCTCGCTCGTCACGACCGGCCCCTGTCCGAGGTCGTCGGAGCGCTTCCCAAGGTGCACCTCACCCACGAATCGGTGATCACGCCGTGGGAGCAGAAGGGCCTCGTCATGCGCAGCCTGGTCGAGATGGCCGGCCGCGAGGTCGTGCTCATCGACGGCGTCAAGGTGGTCCACAGCGACGGCTGGGTGCTGGCCCTGCCGGACCCGGAAGAGCCCGTCACCCACGTGTGGGCCGAGGCCTCCAGCGACTCCGAGGCGCGCAAGTTGGCCCAGGAGTACTCGCGCCGGATCCGCCAGTTACTGCGCTGAGCAGGGCTGGTCTCAACCTCACGTTCAGGTTCAGCGCCGTCGTCGGCGGCCGACCTGCGAAGTTGCCGATCGCTGTTCCACCGGGGCGCGCGAGTTGGCTACCGTGGGGCGCATGAACGTGCCCGACGATCTGCTGTACTCCACCGACCACGAATGGATCCGGCGGGTCGAGGGCGGGGTCCAGATCGGCATCACCGACTACGCCCAAGATGCGCTCGGTGATGTCGTCTACGTGCAGGTTCCCACCGTCGGCGCGGCGATCTCGGCCGGCGACAGCTTCAGTGAGGTCGAGAGCACGAAATCCGTCTCCGACATCTACGCACCGGTGTCGGGCACGGTGACCTCGGTCAACGAGGCCCTGGCCGCAGACCCTGCGTCGGTGAACTCCGATCCGTACGGTGCCGGCTGGCTCTGCGTGATCGAGCTCCCGGCGGACGCCGACCTCGGCCAGCTGCTCGACGCTGCTGCGTACCGCGCCCTGACGGAGGGATAGACGATGGCCTACGTGTTCTGCAACAAGTGCGGCCACCGCAATCCGCCCGAGTCGATGTTCTGCTCCGCGTGCGGCACCGCGCTCGACCTCAGCGCCGATCACACGATCTCGCTCGCCAAGGTCGACCCCCTCCTCGACGCGCCCGGACCCGCCGACGACGTCCAGCTCGATCTCGCCCATCTGCCCGGCGAGGGTGGCGTGCTGATCGTGCGCAGCGGCGCACAGGCGGGGGAGACCTTCGTGCTGTCCGATCCGCTGACCCGCCTCGGTCGCCACCCCGACAGCGAGATCATCCTCGACGACATCACCGTGTCGCGCCGCCACGCCGAAGTGGAGCGCTCCGCGACCGGCTACGTCGCGCGCGATGCAGGATCGCTCAACGGCACGTACGTGAACCAGGAGCGTGTCGACGAGACCCCACTGCGTCAGGGCGACGAGTTGCAGGTCGGAAAGTTCCGACTGGTGTTCTTCGAGAGGGTCCAGTAGAGGGTGCCCGACAACCGCTACCTGTCGATCGGTGAGGTGCTGGGACTTCTGCTCGAAGACTTTCCCGATGTCACCATCTCGAAGATCCGCTTCCTGGAGAGCCAGGGCCTGATCGAGCCCGAGCGCACGCCTTCCGGCTACCGCAAGTTCTACGACCACGACGTGGACCTCTTGCGCGCGATCCTGCACGAGCAGCGCGAGAACTTCTTGCCGCTGAAGGTCATCCGCGACCGCATCGAGTCCGGCGGCATCCAGGGCGACAACACCGGCGGGCGCACGCCGCCGCGCGGCATCCGCAACGTCGACACCAGCGGTGCCGCGGTGCGTTCGGTGGCTTCGCGGGAGGCATCGGCGCGCGAGGCGACGAGCACCGAGCCCGACCGCGACAGCGTGTTCCGCAGGACCGATGGTGGGCCCGAGTGGGCCGACGGCAGGGCACTGATCCCCGGCGCCTTCAACTCGGCCGCGCCTGCCGCACCGGTCACGACGTCGGTGCCGGTGGTGTCGACGCTGCCGGCGAACCCCACCGTCGACATCGCCGCGCTGATCGAAGCACCCGAACCTTCCGTCCCCGAACCATCCGTCCCCGCACCGGCCATCCCCGTGCCGCCCGTTCCCGTCGCCGCGGAGCCCGCAACGGTGGCACCAGCGGCCGCTGCCGAGCCCATCGTCGACAAGCAGGTCCGCGCGCTCGTTGCCCAGGCACCGCCCGCTGCGGTCCGCACAGCGGTCTCGCCTCCCGGCCGGGCGGCGATGCCGCTCGACCGCGACGAGCTGTGCGCTGCGGCCGGGATCACGCTCGACGACCTCGCCCAGTTGGAGTCGTTCGGCCTGGTCGTCGGCCGAGGCACTGGCCGCGATGTCACCTATCAGGGCGACGCGCTTGCGATCGCCGAGATCGCGGCACGGTTCCTGGCCAACGGCATCGACGCCCGCCACCTCCGCACCTGGCGCCAGGCCGCGGACCGCGAGGCGGCGCTGTTCGAGCAGCGGATCATGCCCCTGCTCCGGCAACGCAACCCGCAGTCCCGTCAGGCGGCGCTCGACACGCTCACCCAACTGGCCGATCTGGGTGGCCAGCTCCGCGCCGCGCTGGTCGACTCGGCGCTGCGACACCACTTCGACGGCGGCTGAGCGCAGGGACGAAATTCCCGGGGATGCGGCTACCACTCCGCGGGAGCGGGCGGTTACCATCGCACGGGTGGACGTCGCGATGGAGCTGGTCGGGGTGCGGGTCGAAGTGCCCGACAACACCCCCGTCCTGGTCTTGCGCGAGCAAGAGGGACGCAAGCGTGTGCTGCCGATCATGATCGGCACGCCGGAGGCTTCGGCCATCCACTTCGCACTCGAAGGCGTCGTCGCTCCACGGCCGATGACCCACGATCTGTTCGTCGACGTGCTCACCGCGCTCGGGGTCAGCCTGCAGCGGGTGCTCATCACCGAGATCCGCGAGCACACCTACTACGCCGAGCTCTCGTTGCAGACGCCGGCAGGATTGCGAACGATCTCCAGCCGGCCATCGGACGCGCTGGCGCTGGCGGTGCGCGTCGGCGCCGACATCTTCGCCAGCGAGGAGCTGCTCGACGCGGTGGGCCAGGATGCCTCCGTTGCCGCGGCGCTCGACGACGACGCGGAGGAGGAGTCGATCCTCGACGAGTTCCGCGATTTCATCGACAGCATCAACCCCGACGATTTCTCCGGCTGA
>JAOBWQ010000158.1 GCA_025463425.1 Ilumatobacteraceae bacterium
CCGCGAGCTCATCGTCGCCACCGACGTGCAATCCGCCTTCGGCTGGTTCACCGCGCACATCGGCGCGTGGTGGCCGGTTGCCGAGCTGAGCGTCCTCGGCGCCGAGAGCTCGGTCGGATTCGAGGGCGATCTGCTCGTCGAACGACAGGGCGCGGCGCGCTCGGTGTGGGCCGAGGTCATCCGGTGGGATCCTCCGGGCGCAGTGGAGCTGGCGTGGCATCCGGGTCGAACCGACGGCGTGGTCACCGATGTGCGGATCACCTTCGAATCAGCGGGCGGCGGCACCCGGGTCACCATCGAGCACTCCGGATGGGAACGCACGGCTGCGCCGGAGGCGGTGCGCGAGGAGTACGGGCACGGCTGGCCGATGGTGTTGGATCGCCTCGCCGTCCGGATCGATCCGAGCCACGTCGCCCCAGCCGACGCGTCCGTGGACGCGCGCGCCAACGACGCCCCGGGACGCAACTGGTACGTGCTCACCCATCGACCTGCGAACCCGGGGCTCGTCGGATCGGTGTTCGCCGATCCGAGGTTCGGCGAGCACGTCGCGTTCATCCAACGGTTGGCTGCGGCCGGCGACCTGATCGCCGCAGGACCGTTGCCCGACCAACCCGGTGCGGGGATGACGGTGCTGTCGACCACGCTCCGCGCCGACGACGTGCACCGCATGGCGACGGCAGAGGACGGCAGCGTCACCGGCGGCCTGTTCGCGGTGCAGATCACCCCGTGGGACGTACGGTTCGCGCCCTGAGCCTCAGAGGTTCCACACCCGTTCGGCGTTGCCGCACACGATCAGCTGGCGTTCCTCGGCCGCGATGCCGGCGAACTCCTCGTCGACCAGTGCTCGCGAGTCCGGCCAGGTGCACGCCGGATGCGGGTAGTCGGTCGACCACATCATGTTCTCGACCCCGATCTCGTAGCGCAGGTTGTGCACCGCGAAGGGCTCGTGGATGAAGGTCACGAACATGTTCCGCCGGTAGTAGAAGCTCGGTGCCTCGGTGATCTCGTCGAACGGGTAGTTGCGCTTCGTGGCCATCTCGTCGAGGTGGAACAGCCACCACGGGATCCAGCCCACGCCTGGCTCCACCCAGACCGTCTTGAGATCGGGGAACCTCTCGAAGATGCCGCTGAGGATGAAGTGGCCGTACTGCACGGATGTGAACATCGCCGACATCGGCTGCATCGTGCCCTGGCTGAACAGCGGCGGCTCACCGACGTAGTACGGGATCGGGGCGAGGCCGATGTGGAAGCACGCGGGCAGGCCGGTCTCCTGGATCGCCGCCCACAGCGGGTCGTAGACGCGGTCGTAGTAGTCGGGAGCGCCGAGCTCGATCGGATAGACCGGGAGCTGCAACGACTTGCCGCCCAGCGATGCGACGCGATGCACCTCGTCGACCGCGACGGCGATGTCGTGGATCGGGATCTGGTACGAAGCGACGAGCCGCTGTGGGTCGACGGACGCGAACTCGACGAGCGAATCGTTGAACGCCCGCGTCGCCTCGCGCCAGCCGTTCTTGATCAGGTACAGGTAGCGGAACGCGCTGAACTCGCAGTACAGCACCTCGACGTCGACACCGTCGGTGTCCATGTCCTTCAGCCGCTCGGCCCCGTCGCTGTTGCCGGGACGCCCGATCGCGTGGCGCACACCCTCGAAGCCACGTGGCATCGAGTTCATGCCCGCCCGGATCGCGACACCGCCACCGACTGCGGCGACGGCTTCGTCGTAGTCCGCATGCAGCTTGGACGGCAGGCGCTCCTTGATCGCCTCGTGGGTGAGGCGGACGTGTGAGTCCGACGAGACCAGGCGCTCGCGCACCGGTGCTTCGGTGGTGGTCATGGTGGTTCTCCGTTCCGTTTCGACTATCGCTCGAGGATCATCCCGCTGCGTCCACCGGCGACGAGGACGTGATGGACGTTCGGCAGTTGGTTGGCGGCCGTGCCGCGGATCTGGCGGACCCCTTCGAGGATGTTGTTGAGGCCGTGGATGTAGGCCTCGCCGAGCAGACCGCCGTGGGTGTTGACCGGCAGCGAGCCTTCCAGGTCGATGTGGCCGTCGACGATGAAGTCGCGCGCTTCACCCGGCCCGCAGAAGCCGAGCGCTTCGAGCTGCATGAACACGATCGGGCTGAAGTTCTCGTAGAGCATCGCGGCGTCGATGTCCGTGGGGCCGATGCCCGCCGCCGCGTAGAGCTGCCGGCCGAGGAACTCGGCCTCCGGGAAGACGGCGAGATCGTCGTGGTAGTAGTTGAACATGACGCTGCCATTGACGAGGTGGCCGTCCGCGATCGCGGCGATGTGCGCCGGCGGGTTGGGGAGGTCACCTGCGCGCTCGGCTGTGGTGACCACCATCGCCACTCCCCCGTCGCTCTCCTGGCAGCAGTCGAGCTTGCGCAACACGGGCTCGACCACCCATCGCGAGTCCTGGTGGTCGTCGATGGTGATCGGCTGGCCGTGGAACCAGGCCCGCGGGTTGGTCGCGGCGTTTCGCCGGGCGACGACGGCGTACCGCCCGAAGTCCTCGTTGGTGACGCCGTAGCGGTGCATGTACCGCTGGAACTCCAGCGAGTAGGTCTTGGCCGGCGTGTCGAGCCCGAACGGCAGGTACGCGTTCCAGCCGGGCGGGGTGACCCGCTGGTTGGGCTGCCCGAAGCGGCGCCCGGACCGCTCGTTGAATGCTCGGTACACGAGCACCGCCTTGGCGGCCCCACCACGCACCGCCAACGACGCGTGCTGGACCGTCGTGTGCGCGCCTGCGCCGCCGTGCGGGGTGCGCGACCAGTAGCGCAGCTCGGGGATGCCGAGGCAGCGCATCAGCAGCAGCTCGTCGTTGGAGTCGAGCGTGAACGTGACCATGCCATCGATGTCGGCCGGGGTCATGCCGGCGTCTTCGATCGCAGCCAGCCCGGCCTCCGCGGCCAGCTGCAGCTCGCTGCGCCCTGACGCCTTCGAGAACTCCGTCTGGCCGATGCCGGCGATGACTGCGCCGGTCGTCATCGCTGCTCCTCGGCGAGCTGGAACAGTGGCAGCAGCACACCGTCGATCTGGCGGAAGCACACCGTGACGGCCAGCTCGTTGCGCACGTCGGCCGGATCGACATCGACCAGGTTGGACACGATGCGCGGCCCCTCGGCGAGTTGCACCAGGACCACGATGCGCGGGTGGGCGTCGGGCTCGCTCGGGTGGTGCGACAGGATCCAGGTGTAGATCGTGCCGCTGCCGGACACCTCGCGTGGGTTCCACGCGGTGGCGTGGCAGCTCCCGCACATCGGCACCGGCGGCATCCGCAGCAGGCCACACGAGGCGCATTGCTGGACGAGCAGGCGTTGCTCGGCGATGCCGTTCCAGAAGAACTCGTCGGTGCGATCCGGCACCGGAGGGATGACCTGTGGCATCAGCGCCGCCGCTGCTTCGAGACGGGTCCGGCCACCGGCCACGCGTCGCTTTCCAACGCCAGCGTGAACAGCCTGACGATCTGCTCGAACGTGTCGCTCGCGTCGTTGCCGTACATGTCCTGCAACTCCGACATCAAGAACCCGCGCATCGCTGCACTGAACGCGCGGTGGGCGTGGCGGACCTGTTCGTCGTCGAGCCGGAAGCTGCGCAACGTCGCCCGGATCGGCTCGGCGAGGTGCTTGGCGCCGTCGACGAAGCGCGGATCCGCCGTCGTGGCCATCGCGAACAGCAGCCGGATGTAGGTCGGCTTCGCCATCCCGAAGTCGCGGTACACGCCTGCGAGGGCGTGCAGTGCATCGACCCTCGTACGCCCGAGAGCCGCCTGCCACAACTGCTGGGCGAGGTCGGCCTGCACGACCAACACCATCCGCACTCGGAGGTCGTCGATGGAGTCGACGTACGTGTACAACGACGTGACGTGGCAGCCGAGCTCACGGGCCACCTTGCCGAGTGACACAGCGTCCAGACCGTCGGACGAGGCCAGCCGCAACGCCGCTTCGACCACGATCTCGGTCGACAGGTTGCGCAGTACCGGTGGCGCTGCAGCCATCGTCTCGCCTCCTCCCGTGCCCGGACATGTCCCCTCGAGATGTCGGTGTCACCCTATGCCATAGGGAACGAGGCCGCAAGCCTAGGTTGGGATCGTGCCGCCACGCACCCGCGGTACAGTGCGCGCATGCACGAGCTGGTGATTCGCAACGGCAACATCGTCGACGGAACGGGTGCGCCGGGGGCAATCGGCGACATCGCGATCAGCGACGGCATCGTCACGGACGTCGGCAACGTCGATGGCCGCGGTCACCGCGAAGTGGACGCCAGCGGGATGTCGGTGCTGCCGGGTTGGGTGGACATCCACACCCACTACGACGGTCAGGTCACGTGGGATCCGCAGGTCACTCCATCGAGCTGGCATGGGGTCACGACGGTGGTGATGGGCAACTGTGGCGTCGGCTTCGCACCGGTGCGCCGCGACGGCCACGACTTCCTCATCGAGCTGATGGAGGGCGTCGAGGACATCCCCGGCACCGCGCTGCACGAGGGCATGGATTGGCAGTGGGAGTCGTTCCCCGAGTACCTCGACGCGCTCGACTCGACCCAGCGCGTGCTCGACATCGCCGCCCAGGTGCCGCACGCTGCGCTGCGCGCCTATGTGATGGGCGAACGCGCCCACGAGGACGCCAACGCCGACGAGGTCGCCCAGATGGCTCGTCTCACCCAGCAGGCGCTGGAGGCCGGCGCCGTCGGCTTCTCGACGTCGCGCACCCGTCTGCACAGCTCCAAGCATGGCTTCGTCCCGGGCACGTTCGCCCCGGTCGACGAGCTGCTCGCGCTCGGCGATGCCGTCGGACTCGCCGGGCACGGCGTGTTCCAGCTGATCGACGATGGTTCGCCGTCGGGCGAGGTCGGTGAGTGGATGGCCGAGATCGCTCGGCGCAGCGGAGCGACGATCACCTACTCGCTGTCGCAGACGCCGGCGAACCCACTCGCCTACCGTGACGCGCTCGACAGCGCGACAGCCGCGGCGGCCGAGGGCCTCCGGATCGTGCCCCAGGTCGCGTGCCGGCCGACCGGGATGATGTTCGGACTGCAGTCGTCGCTGCACCCCTTCATCACCCACCCGACCTATCGCCGTCTGAAGCACCTGTCCCTCGCTGACCGCGTCGCCGAGCTCCGCAAGCCCGAGGTGCGCGCTGCGCTGTTCGCCGATGCTCCGCAGACGGGAAGCCGGGTGGCGATGGCACTCATGTCGCGCTGGGCGCGGATCTTCCCGCTCGGCGATCCGCCCGACTACGAGCCGGCGGCCGAGACCAGCGTCGCCGCGGTTGCCGCACGTGAAGGTCGCGACCCGCAAGAGGTCGCGCTGGACTGGATGCTCGAACGCAACGGCACCGGCTTCCTGTTCGCGCCGCTCTCGGGATACGAGGACAACAACCTCGATGCAGCGCGAGAGATGATGCTGCACCCCAGCACCGTCCTCGGCCTCAGCGACGGCGGCGCGCACTGTGGGCTGATCTGCGACGTGAGCATGCCGACCACCCTGCTGACCCACTGGGTCCGCGACCGGAGCCGGGGGGAGAAGATCCCGCTCGAACAGGTCGTGCACCTGCAGACCGGACGCACAGCATCCATCTACGGCTTCCACGACCGCGGCACGTTGCAGCCCGGCAAGCGCGCCGACATCAACCTCGTCGACCTCGATGCGATGCGCCTGCACGCCCCGGAGATGATCTTCGACCTGCCGGCCGCAGGCCGCCGCCTCGTGCAGCGTGCCGACGGCTACCGGGCCACGTTCGTGGCCGGCGAGCAGACCTACGCCGACGGCGAACCCACGGGCGCGCTGCCCGGCCGCCTCGTGCGCGGCTGACCACCTCGGTCGCGAGGACCGGCCTGGTTAGCATCGGCGCGTCGAACAGCAGGATGGGCACGGGGACGGGGACTGGATGTCGTACATCACGAGGCTGCGCAAGCGGAGACCGAGCACGCCGCGGGAGCCGATCCGAGTCAAGACGGTGATCCCGACCCGGCGCGAGCGGGCTCGATACTGGCTCGACAGCGCCTTTGCGCGTGGCACGACGACGCTGATCCGGCTGCTCGGGCTCGCCACCCTCGCGCTCGTCGTCGTGGCTGGGCTGGCACTGTGGCTCGCGCACATCAACACCGGCGACTCCAGCCGGTCGTTCGTCGAGGGTGGCTGGCTGAGCCTGCTGCGCACGATGGACCCGGGCACGATGGGCAGCGACAGCGGATGGCCGTTCCGTTTGATCTCGCTGTGCGTCACCATCGGCGGCATCTTCCTCGTCTCGTCGTTGATCGGCCTCCTCGCGACCGGCATCGACTCACGTCTGGCCGACCTGCGCCGCGGCCGCTCGCGCGTGATCGAACGCGGCCATGTCCTGATCCTCGGTTGGTCGCCGAAGCTCGGCACGCTGCTGACCGAGCTGGCCGCCGCCAGCGCCAACCAGATCAAGGATCACGTGGTGGTGATCCTCGCCGACCGCGACAAGGTCGACATGGAGTCCGACGTGCGTCGCCAGCTGCCCGCTCACTCACATCTGCGCGTCGTCTGCCGCACCGGCAACGCGGCTGATCCTCACGATCTCGCGCTCGTCGCTGCCGTCGAGGCGAAGACGATCCTCGTCCTCAACCCGGACGCGGCGGGCGACGCTCAGTCCGTGCGCTGCGTGCTGGCGCTCGCCGCGCTGGGCGTGCAACCCGAGACCAGCATCGTCGTCGAGCTCAACGATGCGAGCCGGGCCGATGCACTGCGTTCGGCCACCGACATCGACTTCGTTCCGATCGTCTCCCACGACTGGATCGCACGGATCATCGCCCAGGTCTGCCGGCTCCGCGAGCTCGGCTCGGTGTACCGCGATCTCCTCGACTTCGCCGGCGACGAGGTCTACTTCGAGCCGATCCCGGATGCACTCATCGGCGGCACGTTCTTCGACCTCGTCCGCGGCTGCCGCGGTGGCGTGCTGATCGGGCGAGCGAGCTCCGCCGGCAAGGTCGACCTCGCACCGGCCAGCGAAACCGTGATCGCCCGCGGTGACCTCGCCATCGTCATCGCTGCAGACGACGGTGTGGCGACGTTCGTGGTCCCCGCCGCGCTGGACGTTCCCCACGACACTTCCCGCCTGGACCGGATCAACCACGCCCCGGACCACATCGGCATCCTGGGTTGGAGCCCACTGGGCCTGCGCGTGCTCAAGGAGTTCGACCAGTTCCTGCCGCTCAACTCCGTCGTCGACGTGTTCTATGACGACGCGTTCGAGATGGATGCTCCGCTGCCGGCCGAGAGCTACCAGCGGTTCGAGCTCCGCCAGCGTTCCGGTGACACCACCAACGCCAAGGCGATCGAGAACCTGGTCCGCCAGGACTCGCTGGACTGCCTGCTGCTCCTCTGCAACCGCAGCGAGCTCGCCGCATCCGATGCCGACGCGCGCGTCCTGCTGACGATGCTCGAGGCGCGGCACATCATGACGCACGGACACGCGATCCGAGTCGTGGCCGAGCTGGCCGACGAGAGCGACATCGTGCTGGTCGGTGAGCGTCGCCTGGAGGAGTTCATCGTCGGCGAGCAGATCAGCGCGCTGCTGATGGCGCAGATCTCGGAGAACCGGTCGATGTCCGGCGTCTTCGACGAGCTCCTCGCCGCGGACGGCGCCCAGCTCGACGTCGTGCCCGCCCACGCCGTCGCGCCGGTCGGCGAGGCGATCACGGTGGCCGACCTGGCCGCACGCACGGCAGCGCGATCGATGTACCTGATCGGCATCGCTCAGCACGACACGGTGACCCTCAACCCCGCGCAGGACCTCTCCCTCGTCTGCGACGACGACCTGCGTCTTGTCGTGATGTGCTGCAGCGATCAGTGATCAGTGATCAAGAAGGCCGCGGTTCTGCCGATGTCTGCAAGTACTCGGCGAGATGAGGCGGACTCATTGGACTTCAGACGGCGAATGCTGCGCCCGTATCTGGGAGCAGGCACGCTTGCGTGCGCCATCTATCTGGCGCTGCCGCGCTCCACCGGCGCACAGGGCCTGTTCGCGGCGATCGCCCTCTCGGCCCCGATCGTCGGGTTGCTGAGCACCCGTCGCGACACGGCTGCCGGCGCGACAGGGCGACGGATCCTCGCCGCCGGCTTCGCCATCGCCGCAGTCGGTGAGGTCGCCGACTTCGTCTTCATCTCGATGAAGGTCAGCCCGGGCTCGAACACGCTCATCGACCTGCTCTTCCTGACGGCCTACATCGTCCAGCTCAGCGGGGTGATGTCGATGCTCCGCGTGCGGAGCGCGACCCGGAACCAGTTCGGCTGGTTCGATGCCGCAGCGGTCGGCGTGGTCGTCCTCGCAGTCGTGTGGAGCACGATGTACCAGGCGATCTTCGGGCACCACGAGGCCACGCCACTGGACTGGATCACCCGCTTCGGTGGGGCGATCTTCGGGGTTGCACTGGTCGTCACCGCGCTGCGCCTGGTCGTCGGCGCCCGCGACCGTGACGTGATGGCGAACCTGCTGCTGGCCGGCTTCGCGCTCCAGCTCACCACGGACTCCGTGGCCGCGCTGTGGACCGGATACACCGCTGGGGGGCCGCTCGACACCGCCTGGGCCGTCGGCTACGTGCTGATGGGTGCGGCGCTGCTGTGCGCACCCGCGACGACGGCCCGTACTCACGCACCGACGCGCCTGGCCGACTCCGAGATCAAGCACACACTGGTCCTGCAGGCCGGGGTGACGTTCGCGCTGGCGACGATCATCGTCGCCCAGGTCGGCGGGCACGTGCCGATCGCGAGCCTGATCGGATGGAGCTGCTCGTGGCTGGTCATCCTGGTGATCACCCGCATCCGCGTCTTCTCTCTGCTGCGCCTCGTCGGCGAGGCGTCGGCAACGGAGAACCAGCGGCGCTTGAGCGCGATGGTGGCCAGCTCGAGCGACGTCATCGGCCTCGCCGATCCGGACGGCTCGATCCGCTACCTGACGCCGTCGATCGGCCACCTGACCGGTGTCGACGTCGAGCGCTGGATCGGACGTCGCTTCGACGTGATGCTGCCCGAGCACCTCGACGGCATGCACGACATGGCGGCGCGCTGCGCGCTCCTCGGCCACGGCGACCTGATCACCTGGGAAGCAAGCGCCACCGGCAGCGACGACACGGTGCGCACGGTCAAGGTCACCCTCGTCAACCAGCTCGACTCGCCCGAGGTCAACGGCTGGGTGATCACCGCCCATGACATCACCGACGAGGCCAGGCTCACAGCTGAGCTCCGCCACCAGTCGCTGCACGACACCCTCACCGGGCTCCCGAACCGCGGTCTGCTGTTCGACCGGATCCAGCACTCGCTCGATCGCATGGCCCGGCGATCCGACACATGCGTCTCCGTCGTCCTCGTCGACATCGACGACTTCAAGGCGGTCAACGACAGCCTCGGCCACACGACCGGTGACGAGCTGTTGCGTGCCGTCGCCGAGCGGCTGTCGAGCTCGGTCCGCCAGGGCGACACCGTGGCCCGGCTGGGCGGCGACGAGTTCGCGATGCTCTTCGAGGACACCGACGAGGACGAGGCGATGAGCCTGGCCCAGCGCGCCCTGGAGAGCCTCGCCCTGCCGGTGCACATGGGCTCGGGGGACTTCGCCGTTCGGGCCAGTGCGGGCGTGGTCTGCCACCGCGGCAGGGCCAACCCGGTCGAGCTGCTGCGGTCCGCCGACATCGCGATGTACGCGTCGAAACGTGATGGCAAGTCCAAGGTCACCCTGTTCCAGGACGCGATGCACGACCTGGCGCGTGAGCACCTCGAGCTGCGGATGGACCTCGCCACGGCCTTGGCCCGCGACGAGTTCATGGTCGTCTACCAGCCGATCGTGGACACCAACTCGCAGTTGATCGCCGGCGTGGAGGCTCTGATCCGGTGGAACCATCCCACTCGAGGGCTCGTTCCGCCGGTGCAGTTCATCCCGATCGCCGAGCAGTCCGGTGACATTGCTGCGATCGGCGAGTGGGTGCTGCGCACCGCATGCACGGAAGCGGCGACGTGGATCGGCGGCGGGACGGGCACCTACGTCAGCGTCAACGTCGCCGCCTCGCAGTTGCAGGATCCCGGGTTCGTCGACCTCGTGATCGCCACGCTCCACAACTGCGGGCTCGCCCCGAACCGGTTGCTGCTCGAGATCACCGAGTCGATGCTCGTCGACGACAGCGCCAACGCGCGCACCATCCTCAACCAGCTGCGCACGCTCGGCATCCGGATCGCGATCGACGACTTCGGAACGGGCTACTCGTCGCTGGCGTACCTGCGCTCGCTGTGCGTCGATGTCGTCAAGATCGACCAGTCGTTCGTGCGCGACGTCGGCAGCAACGCCGACAACCAGGCGCTGACCCGCACGATCCTCGCGCTCGCGCAAGGCCTCGACATGACGGCGATCGCCGAGGGCGTCGAGACCTCGGGCGAGTACGCCGAGCTGGAGCGCATGGGCTGCATGTACGCGCAGGGGTACCTGTTCTCCCGTCCGATCTCGGCGACCGCGCTCCAGCGCATCTTCGAGCGTGGCCCGGGGCAGCCGTTGCCGGCGATCGAGGCCACCTCCACCGGAGGTTGATCGCAGTAGCGTGAACCGATGACCGACGCGGGAACTGCCCTCCAGATCGTCGACTGGCGGCGGCGGGTGTTCGCGCTGTACGCCGCGGTCCGGACCGCGGCGATGACCGACGTGGTCGAGTCGCACCAGGTCTGGCAGGCCGTTCGCAACGAGCTGTTCGCAACGCATCCGGCGTCGCCACTCCTGGCCGAGGATCGACCTGGCTTTCGATCCCTGCCCGTCGCCGACTACGACCCGGAATGGCGGTTCGAGGTCGAGATCACGCCGGCCGCACGCGCCCAGCGGCTCGAGGTCGAGACGGGCACCGACGGCATCGTGCCGTTCGAGCTGCTCGGCCACGTCGCCGTTGCCGACGTCGGATCGCTCGACGTGTGGCGCCTCGCCACCTACGGCGGCGGGCTGTTCATCCCCGTGCGCGACGCGCTCGCCGGGCGCGACGGTGGCACCTATGGCGGCGGCCGCTACGTGGTCGACACGGTCAAGGGCGCCGACCTCGGCGCCCGCGCCGACGGCTCCGGGATCGTGATCGACTTCAACTTCGCGTACAACCCGTCATGCGCGTACGACCCTTCCTGGGCGTGCCCTCTGGCTCCGCCCGGCAACGTCCTCGGTGTCGAGGTCCCCGCCGGTGAGCGCTCCTCCGGCGGAGGCCACTGAGATGAGGCCCGATCAGCCGGCGAGCGACGGCGGCACCGTTCCGGCGGGCTCGTTCACGGTGTGGCTCGGCGAGATGCAAGCCGCGATCCGCGGCGAGGCAGAGTCGGACGTTCCGTGTGGCGAGTGCACCGCATGCTGCACGGCGTCGCAGTTCATCCACATCGGTCCCGACGAAGAGGACGCGAAGGCGCACATCCCCGGTGCGCTGCTGTTCCCGGCGCCGCGCATGCCGAAGGGCCACGTGCTGATGGGCTACGACGAGCACGGACGCTGCCCGATGCTGATCGACGACCGGTGCTCGATCTACGCGCACCGACCGCGCACGTGCCGCACCTACGACTGCCGCGTGTTCGCCGCGGCCGGGCTCGAGCCGGACGAAGCGGACAAAGCGCTGATCGCCGAGCGTGTCCGCCGCTGGCGGTTCAGCCATCCGACGCCGCAGGACGTGGCGAACCACGATGCCGTGCGCGCTGTCGCCGTGGAGTTGATCGCCCATCCCGACACGCTCCCTGCGGGGATCCGACCGGACAACACCACCCAGATCGCAGTGCTCGCCGTCGAACGCGTCGAAACCGTGCCCGCTTCGGCACCCCCGAACGGGCAGACTGGTCCGGCGCCGAACCGCTGAGTTCCGCCGCCCCGCGACGTCTGCCCCCATGACCACGCACTCCCCCACGAGGATCCGCATGACCCCCATCATCGAAGCCCACGGGCTGACCAAGACCTTCGGCGACGTCGTCGCCCTCGACCACCTCGACCTCGTCGCCGAGTCGGGCTGCGTCACGGCCCTGCTCGGACCGAACGGCGCCGGCAAGACGACGTTCATCAGCGCCGTCGCAACGCTGCTGTCGCCGACGTCGGGCGAGCTGCGGGTCGCCGGCATCGACGCGCGCACCCATCCGAAGCAGGTCCGCCAGGTGATCGGTCTGGCCGGTCAGTACGCGTCGGTCGAGCCGGCGATGTCGGGACTGGAGAACCTGGAGATGGTCGCCCGGCTGTTCGGGCTCGGCAAGCAGGCGGCCCGCACGGCGTCGGGCGAGGTGCTCGAACGGCTCGGCCTCAGCGATGCCGGTGATCGCCTGGTGCGCGATTACTCGGGCGGCATGCGCCGCCGGCTCGACCTCGGGGCCAGCCTCGTCGGCCGACCACGCCTGCTGCTCCTCGACGAGCCCACCACCGGGCTCGACCCGCGCAGTCGGCTCGATCTGTGGGAGGCGATCCGCACGCTCGTCGCCGATGGCACCGACGTGCTGCTGACCACGCAGTACCTCGAGGAAGCTGACCAGCTGGCACGCGACATCGTGATCATCGACCACGGTCACGTGATCGCGTCCGGTACCCCGGATCAGCTGAAGAGCAAGGGCGGCCGCGACATGATCGAGGTCCGTCCGCACACCTCGGCGCAGCTCGCAGCCATCTCGACGATCCTCGAATCCGTCGCCGCCGAGCCACCACGCACCGACCTCGACACCCAACGCGTGTCGGCGCCGGTCGACGGCGGCGCGACCCATCTCGCCACCGTCGTGCGCCTGCTCGACGAGCAGGGGATCCGAGTCGACGACATCGGCCTCCGCCGCCCCACCCTCGACGAGGTCTTCCTGGCTCTGACCGGCCAGCCCATCGTCACCGACGACACCCTTCCGCCCACCGGGCCCTCCGCCGACGCCGCCTGAATCGAGACCACCATGACCACCACCGACATCTCCCCCACCGTCGCCACAACGCCGGCCCCGCACTCGATCGACTCATCGACATCCGGCGCCGGGTACCTCACCACCGCCAGGACCACGTCGCGTCGCACCGTGCTCAAGTTCTTCCGCACCCCGCAGCTGCTGATGATGGGCACCGTGCAGGGCGCGCTGTTCCTGTTCATGTTCCGCTACGTCTTCGGTGGGGCGATCAACACCCGTGGCGCGATCAGCTACGTCGACTTCCTCGTACCCGGCTTCATCGTCACCGTCATCCTGTGGACCGGGATGAGCGGCGCTGCGGGAGTTGCCGAGGACTCAGCCACGGGCGTGTACGACCGCTTGCGCTCGCTGCCGATCCCGCGCTCGGCGGTGATGCTCGGCCGGGCCATGGCCGACGCAACCCTCATCACCTGGGGCCTCCTGACGACATCCGTCCTCGGCTTCGCACTCGGGTTCCGCACCCACGGCAGCATCGCTGCAGTCGTCGGCGCGTTCGCACTGACGATCGTCGCCGGCTTCGCGTTCACGTGGGTCTTCATCTACATCGGCCTCACGTCGGGCAACGCCCAGGCCGCGCAGGGGATGTCGATGCTCGTCATCCCGTTCTCGTTCATCTCCAGCGCGAACGTGCCGGTGAGGTCGATGCCCGGCTGGATGCAGCCGTTCGCCGCCAACCAGCCGGTCAGCGTGATCATCAACGCGGTGCGCAGCCTGATGCAGGGCGGCACCACGGCTGTCGGCATCGACCACACGACGGGCTACTGGATCGTGCTCAGCCTGATCTGGTGCGCTGTCATCATGCTCGTGTTCGGCACCCTGACGACCCTGCGCTTCGGCCGTACCAAGTAGTACTCATCCCGGCAGCCGCCGGGAATGAGTACGTGGTACTCAGGACGTCTGCCCGGGCGGGGGCGATGGTGGGCACATGCTCACCACACTCCGCTCCTCAATCGTCTGTGCCGCCCTGGTGGCGACCACACTCGCGTCGGCCTCGCTGGCCGTCGATCCTGACGCCGCGCACGCCGCCGCCGTTCCAGCTGTCACGGTGAAGACCGACGGCGGGTTGGGCAGCCTCCGGGCTGCGGTCACGACCGCCAACAGCGACGCTGCAGCGGACACGATCCAGCTCGGCGCCGGCAAGTACTCGCTGACCCTGACCGGACCGCTGGAGGACGCCAACCTCACGGGCGACCTCGACATCCTCCAGCCCTTGACCATCGTCGGGCTCGGGCCGGGTCAGACCTTCATCGACGCCAAGAACATCGGCGAGCGGGCGCTGCACGTCCTCGGCGCCGGCAAGTTGACCCTGGTCGGGGTCACCATCCAGAACGGCAGCACCAGCGCCGACGGGGGCGGGATCGATGTCATCAACGGATCTCGCCTCACGATGACCAACGTGCTGGTCATCGGCAACAAGGCGCTCGGCAATGGGGCCGGGCTGAACACCAACGGACCGATCTCGATCCACGGCTCCACCTTCGCCGGCAACGTCGCCAGCGTCCTCGGCGGCGCGATCGACTTCAACTCGATCACCGGGGGACTGGCGCTGATCGAGAACTCGACGTTCAACACCAACCACGCCAACGGCGGGACCATCGTCGGCATCGGCCTCCCGCTGGTGATCTCGAACACCACGTTCGCGGAGAACACGGCCACCAAGTACCCCGCGCTGTGGAACCAGGGCGGCTCACTGGGAACGCGGCGGTGGACGCTCGACCATGTGACCGTCGCCGACAACGTCGCCAGCATGTCCGGCGGCGGCGCCGTTGCCGTGGCCCAGTCGGGCGAGTTCGCGCTCGTCGACAGCCTGATCGTGCGCAACACGGGCGGCGAGTGCAATGCGACCACCCCGTACGTCAGCGGCGCAACGGTGGTCAGCGACACCTCATGCGCACCGGCCTCGTTCAACGTGCTGTCACTCGGCAACGCCGACCCGGGCGTCAACCCGCTGGCCGACAACGGAGGCCCGACCCGAACCCAGGCGCTCACCGCGGCCAGCCCGGCCGTGAACATCACCACCTGCGACGTCGGTGAGCTCGACCAGCGCGGATATGCCCGCCCGACCAACACCCAGCGCTGCGACGCCGGCGCCTACGAGCGCGGCATCTCGCCGGTCGACGACAGCGCGATCGCGTCGTCGAACACCGCGAAGGTGATCTCGGTGTTCGCCAACGACCTCGGCGCCGACGGCAGCACGTTGCTCGCCTCATCGATCACCGGCGGATCGTTCACGGTCAGCACGCCGCCGGCTCACGGCACCGCACAGTTCGCCGGCCACGACGTGGTCTACACCTCGACCTCGGGGTTCGGCGGCGCCGACAGCTTCGACTACAGCGTGTGCGTCGCCCAGGAATGCCGGACGGCGCACGTGACGGTCACGGTCGCTGCCCCTGCTGTGCTCGGCTCGCCGCCTGGTGGCAACGGCAACCCGGCCAACCCCGCCGACCCCTCCAACGTCTCGCAGTTCGTTCCGATCGCGCCCTTCCGCCTGCTCGACACCCGTCAGGGCACCAAGCCGGCCGCCGGCTCCACGACGACGGTCCTCGTGCTCGGCGTCAACGGCATCCCGGCGTCCGGCGTGACCGCAGTCGTGCTCAACGTCACCGCAACCGAGGCCACCGCCCCCGGCTTCGTCTCGGTGTTCCCGACCGGCCAGCCCCAGCCCGTCGTCTCGAGCCTGAACCTCGAATACGCCGGCGAGACCATCCCGAACCTCGTCACGGTCCCCGTCGGTGCTGACGGCACGGTGTCGCTCTTCACCCAGTCCGGCACGCACCTGATCGCCGACATCTCCGGCTACTACCGACCGTTCACCGATCAGAAGTCGGGCCGGTTCATCCCGCTCACACCCACCAGGCTGCTCGACACCCGCGACGGGGGTACCCCGCTGGCCGCCCAGACCTCGACGGACCTCGTCGTCACCAACGTCGGTGGGGTCCCGGCAGGAGCGTCCGCTGTCGTCGTCAACGTCACCGCCACCGATGCGCTCGAGGCCGGTTACGTGACCGTCTGGCCGGCAGGCATCGCCCGGCCGGTCGTCTCCAACCTCAACGTCAGCCACGCCGGCCAGACGATCCCCAACCTCGTCATCGTGCCGGTCGGGGCTGGTGGTGCGATCTCACTGTTCTCGCAATCGGGGACCCACCTCATCGTCGACGTCACCGGCTACTACACCGACGGCAGCGCAGCGGCCTCCAAGGTGGGCCTGTTCGCTCCGGTGCTGCCGCGGCGACTGCTGGACACCCGCCCCGACCATGGCCTGGCGGCGAACACCTCCGTCGACCTGGCGATCGACGGTGGTCAACCCATCACAGCTGCGGTCCTCAACGTCACCGCCACCGAAGCCGGCGCAGCCGGTTACGTCACCGTCTCGCCGTCGGGCGCTCCGACGCCGGTGACGTCGAACGTGAACGTCGAAGGCGCCGACCAGACGATCCCGAACGCGGTGATGGTCGGTGTCGGCACGGGCGGCGCGGTGAGCCTGCACTCCCAGAGCGGCACCCAGTTGGTGGTCGATCTCGCCGGCGTCTTCACCGCCGGCTGAACGGCCTCATCCCCGGCCTCCATCTCCCCCCGCTTCCGGTGCCGTCGACCTGCGCATGATCAGGCCGACGGCACCGAGCACGATGACCATCCCCACGATCTGCACGACGGCGACGGACTCACCCAGGAAGGTTGCGGCCCACAGCACGCCCAGACCCGGCTGGGCGAGCTGCAACACGGAGATCGTGCCGACCGGCACCCGGCCCTGCGACCACGCGATCAACCCGTGGGCGATCATCCCGGCGACGATCGCGAGCACGGCGACCAGCACCCAGGCCTTGGGGCTGAGCGACAGCAGTCCACCACCGCTCCGGCCCGTCCACCACGCGACCGGCAGCGTGGTGGCTGCCGCCACGGTCGACATCACCGCCATGAAGTCGACCGTGTCGACGCGCGACCGCACCGACTTGGAGCGCACGAGGTAGCCGACCCACGCCAGCACCGCGACGACGACCAGCCCGTCACCGACGTACGACGTGCCACCCCCGGACGTCCGGCTCAGGACGAGCGCCATCCCGGTGATCGCAGCCAGTCCGCATCCGACCACGTACCGCTCGATGCGCTCGCCGAGGACCACGGCCGCGACGGGGATCATCACCAGTGGGGTGAGCGCGTTGATGATCTCTGCGTGGGCGATCGGCGTGCGATCCACCCCCGAGAAGAAGCAGGTGAGGTTGACCCCGAACGCGACGCCGGGCAGCGCTGCCAATCGCCAGGCCAGCGGATCGACGGTTCGCCGCCTCTCACTCCGGACGCCCCGGATCGCCACGATCACGTGCCAGAGCGCAGCCCCGATCACGAACCTCCAGAAGGCCACGACCGCACCGGGAGCACCGGAGGCCTTGGCGATCGTCGATCCGAGAGAGAGGCCGACGAACGCGACGACGACCGCGACCACGCCGGACGGTGGCCTGCCGAGCTCCGAACCGGATGGCCTCGCGTCGATCGACTCCTGTGATGCGGTGATCCTCGACACGACGTGCCTCCCATATCTCTCAATGTTGAGAGATCACACGCTATCCGCGAATGTCTTGATGTCAAGATGATCCTGCTGCAGCGAGTAGGTTGGAGGGGTGAACAGGGATCACGTCGACCACGTCGTCGAGCAATGGGCCGTCGAGCGCCCGGACGTCGACGCCAGCCCGATTCGGATCATCGGCAGGATCAGCCGGCTCAGCCGCAGCATCGATCAGCAGCTGAAGTCGGTCTTCGACGAGCACGGTCTGGAGGCGTGGGAGTACGACCTCCTCGCCGCACTCCGTCGTTCCGGCCCGCCATACGAGCTCAACGCAGGCGATCTCCTCGCCGCGCTGATGATCACCTCGGGAGCGGTCACCAACCGGATCGACCGGCTCGAGCAACGCGGGTTCGTCCGACGCAGCAGGGGTGTCGACGACCGACGGGTGGTGCGGGTCCGGCTCACCA
>JAOBWQ010000644.1 GCA_025463425.1 Ilumatobacteraceae bacterium
ATCCGTCGTCCTCGAGGACGTGCTGCAACTGGAAGCGACGCAGCTCTGCGTTCGAACGGTTGCGGATGATCGGGATCTCATCGCCGCCGACGACAGGGGTGATGGTCAAGAAGTACTCGTCGAGCAGATCCGCCGCGACGAGGTCACCGAGCAGTGTCGGGCCGCCTTCGCAGAGCACGGTGCGAACCGATCGGGCACCAAGGACGTCGATCACGCGATGGAGGTCGACATCGACATCGCCTGCGATGATCACCTCCGCGGTGGCGCTCAGCCGGGACACATCGGAACTGGCTCCGGTGAACACGAGCGGAGGATGCTGTGCGTCGAACACCGGCAGATCCGCAGCAAGGTCGAGCGATCGGGAGACGATGGCGATTCTCGGGATCTCGAGCCCGGCGCTCGCTCGGCGTTCGATGAGCTCCGCCGAGAGGCGCACGGGGCCGTAGCGTTCGCGACGAACGGTCTCAGCGCCGACGAGAACCACGTCGACCAATGACCGCAATCCGTTGAACAGCTCGAAGTCGAGCGGTGTCGAGAGTGCGGCAACTCGACCTCCCGCAGCCGCGGTTCCGTCGAGACCGCCGACCATGTTGGCCATCACCCAGCACCGCCCATCAGCGTGTGTCCGGTCGCCGTCGTACGCGGTCAAGACGTCGGAGATCGACTCACTGTCCGGAACGAGCCGCTTCATCGAAACGCGCTCGCGGTGCGGTCGCCGTCCGGGGTTCCGGCCCAATCACCTCGGTCGACGGCGACGACGATCGCCGAATCGACACCATCGAACTCGAGAGCAGCTTCCAGGACGTCAGCATCGGTGACTGTCATCGACGTGCTGTCCCGTCATTCGGATTCGTCGGAACGTCGTTCCCCATCTAGTGCTTGTTGGCGGTGGCCTTGCCGCCCTTGCGTCCCGCAGCTTTGTGCTGTGCGGTGGTACCGCCTTGGTCGCCCTTGCCGGTGCCCTCGTGTGACTTCTCACCGCCATGGCGTGAGGCGTCGGGCGAGTTGGCGATCTTCGCAGCGCGTTCCTTCGACATCCCCTTGTCCTTCAATGCTTCGTACTGCTTCGCGTTCTTGACTGCCATGACCGGACCTCCATGTCGTCTCCGGGGTGTGTCCGATTGCTCACACCGTCGTCGATAGGTCGTGTACCCGACTTCGCAGGTGTCGAACCGGGTCGCGCTGATTCGCCGAGATCGATGTATCGAACTTGCCGGTGTGGGAAGGCCTCTCCCGATTCGAGGAGGTCACGTTGTGGAGATCGGGTACGCGCTGTCATCTGAGGAGCACGAGCCTCTGGCGCTCGTGCAGCAGGCTCGTCTGGCGGAGGATGCCGGGATCGGTTCGTTGTGGATCTCCGATCACTTCCATCCGTGGCTCGATGAACAGGGGCAGAGCCCGTTCGTCTGGAGCGTGATCGGTGCCATCGCGTCAGCGACCAGGCAACGGGTCATCACGGCTGTCACGTGCCCGACGATGCGCATCCACCCGGCCGTCGTCGCGCAGGCCGCCGCAACGTCGGCGGTCTTGCTCGAAGGCCGCTTCGAGTTCGGTGTCGGCTCCGGGGAGAACCTCAACGAGCACATCCTCGGTGACAAGTGGCCGACCGCCGATGAACGGCTCGAACGGCTCGAGGAAGCCGTCGAGCTGATCCGGTTGCTCTGGACCGGCGACGAGATCACCCACCACGGCAAGCACTACACGGTGGAGAACGCACGAATCTACACCAGGCCAGCCTCACCGCCGAAGGTGCTCGTCAGCGGATTCGGCCCGAAAGCCACCGATCTCGCAGCTCGCATCGGGGATG
Source organism: Ilumatobacteraceae bacterium (assembly GCA_025463425.1). Lineage (GTDB taxonomy): Bacteria > Actinomycetota > Acidimicrobiia > Acidimicrobiales > Ilumatobacteraceae > WLMZ01. The sequence goes on from JAOBWQ010000644.1 coordinate 1,808, forward strand.
GCTACGTGAACACGTCCCCCGCTGCGGAGCTGTTGCGGCGCTACCGCGATGGCGGCGGCAAGGGAACGGCGGACGGCGCGCTGAAGGTGTGCTGGGGCGCTGACAAGGACGCGTGCGCGCAGCTCGCCCATCGGCTGTGGCGCACGGGTGGAGTTCCGGGCGAGCTGTCGCAGGAGCTGCGCACGCCGGCACTGTTCGACCAGTCAGCGCAGTTGGTCACCGCCGAGCAGATGGCCGAGCACATGCCGTGCGGACCGGACGTCGAGCCGATCGTCGCTGCAGCCAAGGAGTACGTCGACGCCGGCTTCGACCGGATGTTCATCACCCAGATCGGCCCGGACCAAGCCGGGTTCTTCTCGTTCTTCACCCGAGAGCTCGCCCCGGGCCTACGCGAGATCGGCGTCGAACCGCTGGCGTCAGTGTGATTCGAACACGGTCCGCCGATCGACACGGTTGCGCTGAGACGGGCATCAGCATGCGATTCGAGGACTTCGTCGACGAGCGGATCCGCGTGGGTTCGTTGCGGCTGCGCGTGCGACATGCTGGTGACGGACCTCCCGTCGTGCTGATCCACGGTCATCCGCGCACCGGCTCGACGTGGCATCGAGTGGCGCCGGCGTTGGCAGAGGCCGGACACACAGTGGTGGTGCCCGACATGCGCGGATACGGCCAGTCCGACAAACCAGTCGTCCTCGCCGACCACTCCCAACAGTCCAAGCGTGCGGTGGCCGACGACATCGTCGGCGTGATGGATCGGCTCGGCCACCCGTCGTTCAGCGTCGTTGGCCACGATCGAGGCGCTGTCGTCGCGCTCCGACTCGCGCTGGATCACCCCGATCGAGTCGACCACCTTGTCGTGCTCGATGCCGTGCCGATCGTCGAGCACCTCGCCCGGTGCGATGTTCGGTTCGCAACGGCGTGGTACCACTGGTTCTTCTTCGCCGTGCCGGACAAGCCCGAGCGGGCGATCAATGCGGATCCGCTGGCATGGTACGCGCACGATCGGGATCTGATGGGGGAGCAGAACCACGACGAGTGGAAGGCTGCCGTGAGCAACCCGGCGACGGTGCGAGCGATGCTCGAGGACTATCGCGCCGGTCTTGGTATCGACGCCGACCACGAACGAGCCGATCGAGCCGGCGGACGAACCGTCGACTGCCCGACGCTCGCACTGTGGTCGGCGCGTGACGACCTCGAAGCGCTGCACGGCGACCCGTTGACCATCTGGCGCAACTGGTGCCGGACAGTGACCGGCCACTCGCTCGACTGCCGACATCACATGGCAGAGGAGGCGCCGGCGGAACTGGCAGCGGACCTTCTCGGTTTCCTCGGCGGTGGACACCCGGCGGCGTGAAGCACAGCGGCTCCTTCGACGTCTCGCGCCTACATCGAGACAGAGCTTTTCGAGCGCAGCGCCCCGTCGAAACCTCAGCCGCCGCCACCTTCGGGCAAACGGGTCAGCAGGTCACGCAACGCCTGAACCACGGCAAGCTCACAAACCTCGACCGGTGACCCGTCGAAGTGGTGCTCCACGACCCCGACCTCGCCGCCGACGACCGTTGCAATGAACACGGTGCCCCCCGGCACGCCGCCCTCCGGCTCGTTGCCGGCAACACCGGTCGTCGCCACGGCCACCTCTGCATCCATGAGACGGGCAACGCCTGTGGCCATCTCGGCGGCCGCCGTTGGAGACACGACGTTCGCGGCCGTCACCCCCAACAAGCGCCGCTTTTGGCCTTCTTGATAGGCCACCAACCCGCCACGCAGAAAGTCCACCGCATGGTCGACGCAGGCGAGCGACGTCGCGATCCGCCCGGCCGTGCACGATTCTGCAGTTGCGACAGACCATGACCCGAGTCGGCGGACGACGACCGAGGCGAGTTCGTCGAGCTCTGCTCTTTCGTGGGTGCTCACAGCAATCTCCCTCGCCGATCGACACCGGCGTGCGACCCGCGGTTGACACGGGTACCCCGAGCAGAATCACGTCACACCTGAGTCCGGGATTGTCGGCGGCGACGTCGGACCTGTCAGCTCACGCCTGTGTGGCCGGGGCCGACCGTGGCGCTGAACCCGTTGTCGCGAGCGGAGCTGAGCACGTCGGCGATCTGCTCGGCGCGGAGGTCGCCGTCCACGAACAGGCTCGGAGGCGGCCCTGCCCCAGTCGTGACGGTTGCGGCATCGACCAGATCCGACAGTGTTCCTCTGAGGATCAACAGATCGGTTGCATCGGATACGTCCGCGCCGACGAGTTCGATGTGAACCGATTGACGCGTGCCGAGTCGGCGTTCGAGCGCTCGGATCGGTCGTGAGAAAAGGAGGGTCACCAGGGCCATCACCGTCACGACGCCGGCGATGGCCAAGACCCCGAGAGCAGGCGAGTCCGACAGCGCAGGCGACCCACAGTGACGCTGAGGTGGTCAGACCCTGGACCTTTCCATGTGCCACCTTGGTGATCACGCCCGCGCCGATGAAGCCGACGGCTGCGGCGACGTAGGAGGCGACACGGCTGACGTCGATGACGACGTTGCTGGCCTGGCTGTCGACGAAGTACCGCGAGAAGCCCTGAACCGAGACGATGCCAAAGAGAGCCGCACCGAGGGACAGCAGTGCGTGAGTGCGTGCGCCCGCTGGATGGCCGCTGACCTCGCGCTCGAGGCCGATCACGGCACCGAACGCCACCGCCAGACCAGCGCGCGCGGCGTTGTCGCCGAGCGTGATCTGATGTGCGGCGACGCCCGGATCGATCCGACTCACCAACGCTTCCAGGCCGACGACACCTTGCACCGACGTCTCATACCCATCGCAGGTCTGCTCGCAACCCCGACTGGGACCGTCCTCGGTCCGCCCGTTCGAGACTGGCCGCCATCCAGTCCGGGATCATGCCGACCAGCTCATTTGGCCAGCTCGAACCAGACGCACTTGCCTCGGCGCGTGCCCGGGCCACCTCGCCGGCCTCTCCGGCAAGGGTCAAGTCAAATGGGTCCACAACGCTCCGTCCGGTGCTCGGGCGACCGGGGTCCGGGGTCGTTGGTCTCGGATCCGACGTGCCCGGTCTGGCTCTGAGCTACACATGCTTCGCTGCACATCGCCCGCCGTCGATGCCGGTTCCTGACGCGGTTAACGTGAGGGATCGAGTTCGCTGGACACGGAGTTCGCGAGGAGGTGAAGCGATGAGCGATCGAAGCAGCGGCATCGACGGCTTCGATGAGGACTCGGTCGAACCTCCGTTCAGCTACCACCGCGATGGCGCCGGCCGCATCGTCGTCATCGGTGACATCGACCTGGCGTCGGCTCAGGCGTTCAAACCGGTGCTGCTCGCCAGTAGAGATCCGATCGAGCTCGATCTGAGCGGCGTCGGGTTCATGGACTCATCCGGAGTGAAGGTGCTCCTGCAGGCCCGACGCGTGCGTGCCGTACGAATCGCCGTCGCATCTCCGGCCGTCAGTCGCGTGCTCGAGCTCCTCGGCCTCTCCGACTCCTTCGCCGCTGACCCGAGGTAGTCGGGCGGTCGTTGCGGCGCGTTCACTCTCCACGCTCTCGGGAAGTCCCGAGGACGTCAGGGCCGAGTCTCGGAGAGCAGCGTGATGATCAACGGCGCATCGACCGAGTGCAGTTCCAGAGCAAGGCCATTGGCGGTCACGCGTCTGTATCACTCCGGCGTGGGGTAGGCGGCGGACGTGGAGGAGCGAAGGCGCGAACCGAGGAGGGACCTCGATCTAGGCGTTCGGGTCGCGGCAGCGCCCGAACAACGGCTGCCGAGAGGCAGAGCGCTGAACATCTCGCGCAATGGCTTGCTCGTCGCCTTCGAGGAACCGGTCGGTTTGCCGTCCGATCATCGCCTCGTCGTCTCACTGGACCTTGGAGACGGACACTTCCATGCTCTTGGACGGGTCGTTCGCACCGAGCGGGGGGATGACTTCCGAACGTACGTCGCGGTCGAATTCGTCTCCTTCTTTCAAGACGACTTCGACGAGCTCACGCGGCGGCTCGATGCGGATGGCTGATCGATTGCTGGTGGCCCCGACAACGCGCGGCATGAGGCGGACCGGTGCGGTTCATCAGGCTGAGTTCGGTCCCTCGATCTCTCCTGGCTCGACCTCATTGCCACCGGCCTCGATGAGCGCGTCCTCGAGCGCGGTGATGTCTGCATCGGTCGCGTCGGTGGGTTCTTCGGATCGTCTCTTTGGTGGCATGCCAGGGATGTTGCCCCAGATGGCGTGGGGCGACACACCCAACAACGTGCTTGCGGACAGCGC
>JAOBWQ010000021.1 GCA_025463425.1 Ilumatobacteraceae bacterium
CGCAAGGACAAACCGGCGTTCATCGAGCAATCGTCGCTCGGCATCCGCATGGTCGCCCTGCTGACGATGCCGGCCGGCCTCGGCCTGTTCGTCCTCCGTCGACCGATCATCGGCGCGATCCTCGAGCACAGCCGGTTCACGTCGGCCGCCGCGCTGAACACGTCGCGTGCCCTCGGCGGCTTCGCGATCGGCCTCGTCGGGTTCAGCGTCTACCTCTTCGTGCTCCGCGCGTTCTACGCCCACCACGATGCGCGCACGCCGTTCGTGATCAACCTGTTCGAGAACGCGATCAACATCGCCCTCGCCTTCGTCCTGACCGGTCGCTACGGCGTGCTCGGACTCGCCCTGTCGTTCGGGATCGCCTACCTCGTCAGCGCGATGTTCGCCCTCCTGATCCTCAGCTACAAGGTCACCGGCTTCGCGCTCGCGCCGCTCTACACCAGCCTCTGGCGGATGTTCCTGGCCGCGATCGTGATGGCCGAGGTCGTCTGGGCGGTGGCCCGCAACGTCGGCGCGAACTCTGGCACCGGTGCGATCGCGCGCACCGTTGCAGGCACGATCATCGGCACGGCCGTGTACGTCGGAGTCCTGCTGGCGCTCAAGGCACCGGAGCTGGATCTGCTCAGAAACCGGTTCAAGCCGCGCCGAGGCGTGAACTCGGCCGTCTAGTATCCGACCCATGTTCAAAGTCTTTCGGAAGTGGTGGAAGTACCTGACGGCGAAGACCAACAAGAGCTTCGACGACAAGGCCGATCCCGCCGTCCAGCTGGAGCAAGCGCTGGCGGAGGCACAAGATCAGCACCGCCGCCTGCGTGAGCAAGCGGTCAACGTCATCGCCACGCAGAAGCAGAGCGAGATCCGCCTCAACGCCAAGATGGCCGAGCTGGAGAAGCTCAACGGCAACGCCCGCCAGGCACTGATCATGGCTGCCGACGCCACCAAGGCCGGCGACACCACCAAGGCTGCGTCGTACAACAGCGCCGCCGAGACCATCGCCAACCAACTGATCCAGGTCGAGAAGGACGTCGAGGGCCTCAAGGCAATGGTCATCAACTCCACTCAAGCCGCTGATCAGGCCAAGGCCGCCGTCGCCCAGAACAGCCGCCTGCTTCAGCAGAAGCTGTCCGAGAAGAACAAGCTCCTCTCCCAGCTCGAGCAGGCCAAGATGCAGGAGTCGATGAACGCGGCGATGACGCAGCTCAGCGAGACCGTGGGCGACGACGTGCCCACGCTCAAGGAAGTCAGCGACAAGATCGAGGCCCGCTACGCCAAGGCCCAGGCGTCGTCGGAGCTGCAGGAGACGTCGGTCGACAGCCGCATCCAAGAGGTCGAGCTGGCCACCGCCAACGTCGAGGCCCAGGGCCGGCTCAGCCAGCTCCGCGAAGAGCTCGGCCTGAACGCTGCCCCGGCGGCAGCGGAGATCCCGTCCGCGGCAGCTCCGGCAGCGGCCCCCGCCGAAGGCACCACCAGCACCTCCTGACCTCGCCCGCTGACCACCCCACACACCCAGTTCCGCGCACGTTTTCTACCCCCAGGGCGTGGGTTCTGCTGCAAACTCTTGCAAGCGCGAGTTGCGCGAGCACCCGGCTTGCAGTTGTTCGCGGCGAAAGCCGCGCCCCCCGGGTAGAAAACGTGCGCGGAAGTGTCTTTCAGTGCGGGAGGAGGACGAGGTCGTCGCGGTGGACGACCTCGTGGGCGACCCGGGCGGGGAGGTCGCGGGTGCTCTTGCCGGCGATCTGCTCGACCACGTCAGCCGGTGACACGGCCATCCCGCGAGCGAACACGACGCCGTCGGGCGTGCGGATCTCGATCGTCGCGCCCTCATGGAAGTCACCCTCGACCCCGACCACGCCGGCCGGCAGCAGCGAGGTGCCCCGTTCGACCAGGGCCGAGAACGCGCCGAGATCGACGGTGATCGAGCCCTGCACGTTGCTGGCGAAGCCGATCCACAGCTTGCGCGCCGAGAGGCGACGATCGTTGGGGGCGAAGCGCGTGCCGACATCGGCGCCGGCGACGGCGTCGACGATCACGTTCGGTCTGAGCGCCTGCGCGATGACTGCGCCCACACCGGACCAGCTGGCCAGGCGCGCCGCCTGCAACTTCGACGCCATCCCGCCGCTGCCGCGGTTGCTGCCCGTCGCCCCGGCGCTGACCGCGAGCAGCGGATCGTTCGCGGCGACGTCGCTGATCAACGTCGCCGTCGGATCGGTGCGCGGGTCAGCGGTGTAGAGGCCGGGCGTGTCGGTGAGCAGCACGAGCAGATCGGCGCTGACGTTGTGCGCGACCAGCGCGGCGATGCGATCGTTGTCGCCGTAACGGATCTCGTCACTGGCGACCGTGTCGTTCTCGTTGACGATCGGGATGCACCCGAGCTCCAGCAGCCGGGCGAGGGTGTTGCGGGCGTGGAGGTACTGCTGGCGGTTGGCGAAGTCGTGGGGCACGAGCAGCACCTGCGCACCGACCAGACCGTGCCGGCCGAGTGCACGGTTGTACTCCTCCATCAGCCGTGGCTGGCCCGCTGCGGCCAGTGCCTGCAGGGTCAGGACGTCGGTCGGGCGGGCGGGCAGGCCCAGTGCGGCGACACCTGCGGAGATCGCGGCCGAGCTGACGAGGATGACCTCGTGTCCCTTGGCGCGCAGCGCGGCGAGCTGATCGCACAGACCCTGGATCACATCGGTCTGGATCACGCCGACCGCGTCGGTGAGCGACGACGTGCCGACCTTGGCGACAACCCTCATCCGCTCGTCCTCATCCGTCGACGCAACTCAGAGGTCGGGCTCGTACTCGAAGCTGAAGCCGCCGATCCAGATCACGTCGCCCTCTTGCGCTCCTGCCCGGCTGAGCAGGCGGTCGACGCCGAGCTTCTTCAGCCGGTCGTCGATCCAGTTCAGGGCTTCCGGGGTGGTGACGTCGTTGAGCGCGACGACGCGCTCGACGTTGCGGCCGCGCACCCGGAACTGCCCCTCACCGATGCGCTCGACCACCGAGCCATCGACCTCGGGCCGGATGATGACCAGACCGTCGCGGTCGGGCTGGGCCTGTCGGGCCTCCTGCACCAGCGTGGCCATCTTGGTGACCAGGGTGCGCACGCCCTCGGTGGTGAACGCGCTGATCCGCAGCCCATCCCACTCGGTGTCGGCGCCGACGTCGTTCTTCGTGCCGACGACGACGCGAGGACGGTCGAGCATCTCCGGGTCGTAGTTGCGCAGCTCGTTGAGCAGGATCCGCTCCTGCTCGGCCGGGCTGACACCGTCGGTGGCGGCGAGATCGACCATCACGCACAGGGCGCGGGCTCGCTCGATGTGGCGCAGGAACTGGTGGCCGAGGCCCTTGCCCTCGCTGGCGCCCTCGATCAAGCCGGGGATGTCGGCGACGATGTACTCGGTGTCGCCGTCGACGCGCACGACGCCGAGGTTGGGCTCCAGTGTGGTGAACGGGTAGTCGGCGATCTTCGGCTTGGCCGCACTGATCGTGCTGATGAGCGTGCTCTTGCCGGCATTCGGGAACCCCACCAGTGCGACATCCGCCATCAGCTTGAGGTCGAGCTTGAGCCAGTGCTCGGTCCCGTGCTCGCCCTGTTCGGCGAAGATCGGTGCGCGCCGCTTGTTCGACCAGAACTTCGCGTTGCCGCGTCCGCCACGGCCGCCCGGCGCCGCGAGCCAACGATCGCCGTGATGGACGAGATCGGCCAGGATCTCGCCGGTGTAGAGGTCGCGAGCGACAGTGCCCTCGGGCACCATGACCTCGAGGCTCTCGCCGCGCTTGCCGTGCTGATCCTTGCCCTTGCCGTGGATGCCATCCTTGCCACGACGGTGCGGATGGTCGCGGAACGCCAGCAATGAGGCCACGTTGCGAGACGCGACGAGCCAGACATCGCCGCCCGCGCCACCGTCTCCGCCGTTGGGTCCGCCGAACGCGACGGGACCTTCTCGGCGGAACGAGACACAGCCTGCGCCGCCGTCGCCACCGCGCACGTTCAGTTGGGCTTCGTCGACAAATCCACTCATAGGGCATCCAGAGGCTATCTGTCATACCCCTCACGTAACCTCGGAGTATGGATGAGCTCGGGATCGACACCGCCGAACGGTCGCGTCGTTGGGCAGCCACGATGTCCGGACCGCGCGTGGCAGGCATCCAGCTTGCGCACGTCGACTCATGGGCCGGCCCCGGCAGCACGTCCGTCGTCGACCGGATCGAGCGTGAGGGCGCGCAGGACGTGGCGATGGCCCGGCTGGCCACCCGCCCGCACGACGCCGGCGACCGCCTCGTCGACGAACCAGCGGACCCGTACCGCACGTGCTTCGAACGCGACCGCGATCGCATCCTCCATGCGTCGGCCTTCCGGCGTCTGGCCGGCAAGACCCAGGTGTTCGTCTTCCCCGACGACCACCAGCGCACGCGACTGACCCACGCGCTCGAGGTCGCCCAGGTGGCCGTGTCGATCTCCCGCGCGCTCGGGCTGAACGTCGCGCTCACCGAGGCGATCGCGCTCGGCCACGACTGCGGCCACGGCCCCGGCGGGCACGCCAGCGAGGACGCGCTGACCCCGTACCTCCCCGGCGGCTACGACCATGCGACCTGGGGCGCAGACGTCACGCTGGCCCCGCTGAACCTGTGCCGCGAGACGCTCGACGGCATCCGCAACCACTCCTGGTCGCGTCCGGCGCCGATGACGCCCGAGGGCGAGGTCGTGTCATGGGCGGACCGCATCGCCTACGTGTGCCACGACTTCGAGGACGCCGTCGCGGCCGGCATCGTCAGCTCCTCGATGCTGCCTGCAGCGGTGGCCGAGCTGTGCGGTACGTCACGGTCCCGACAGCTCGGTGCGTTCGTGCACGCGATGATCGAGGCCACGGTGCGGACGGGACGGATCGGCATGGTCGACGATCACGCGGGCGCGCTGGCCGCGTTCCGGGCGTTCAACTACGAACACGTCTACCTGCGACCCGCATCGCGCATCCAGGCCGTTGCCGTCATCGGCCTGCTCCAGGCCCTGGTCGAGCACTATGCCGACCGCCCGAACCTGCTCGAGCCCCCGTTGGACGGGTACACCCCGGTGCAACCCACCGACGGCCTCATCGCCGGAAGTCCGGAGGCGATGCACGAGGCCGTCCGCTACGTCAGCGGGATGACCGACCGCTACGCGTGCCGCCAGGGCATGGCCCTGCTCGGCTGGGGACCCGAACGCCTTCCCCAAGGAGTCGGCAGCATCTGATCTCGGCAGACAACGAGAAGGACCCGACCCTTGCGGGCCGGGTCCTTCACAGAACGTGTCGTGCGGTGTGGATCAGGCGTCTTGCGGGAGCACGCTGATGACGCGGCGGCCGCGGAGCTGGCCGAACTCGACCACGCCGTCCTTCAGTGCGAACAGGCTGTCGTCCTTGGCCAGGCCGACGTTGTGGCCGGGGTGGAACTTGGTGCCGCGCTGGCGGACCAGGATGCTGCCAGCGGTCACCACGGTGCCGCCGAACTCCTTGACGCCCAAGCGCTG
>JAOBWQ010000064.1 GCA_025463425.1 Ilumatobacteraceae bacterium
TTGGCGAAGTCGACGGGAAGGATGGACGGGGCGATTTCGATCGGGCGAGGCATCGAGGTCCACGTTACGGCGCGCGTGGCGCCGCGCGTGGCGCCGCGTCGTCGCCGCGTTCCGTCGTCGCCGAGCCCCTACCATTCTTGCGATGGACGCCGTCGAGTTGCTCACGTCCCACCTCGTGGTGGGGGGGGCAGCGCTGGCTCGGCAGGCCGACGGGCGGGTGGTGTTCGTGTCCGGGGCACTGCCGGGGGAGACGGTGTCGGCAGAGGTCCACTCCGCCAAGAAGGACTTCGCGAAGGCCGACGTGCGCTCTGTCGTGCACGCGTCGCCGGACCGGGTCGAGCCGGCGTGCGAAGCGTGGCACCGCGGCTGTGGTGGCTGCGATTGGCAGCACATCGACCCCGCGGCGCAACTCCGCCACAAGACGGCGATCGTGCGCGAGGCGCTGACGCGGACGGCCCGGCTGGTCGATCCGGTCGTGGTCGCCGCTGGTTCGGTATCGCCGTGGGCATACCGGACGACCGTTCGTCTGGCCACATCCGGGGCGTCGATCGGGTTCCGCTCGCGGCGATCCCACGACGTCGTCGCGATCGACGCGTGCCCGGTCTCGGCCGCTGTCGTCAACGCGGAGATCGCCCGCGAAGCGACGGCCCGGCGCAGTGGGCGTCTGCCTGACTCCGGCGACGAGGTCGTGATCCGCACGTCGATCGCAACCGGCGAGGTCAACTCGTCCAACGGCAAGGGACCGAAGGCCCTGCACGAGGACGTCGCCGGTCATCGGCTCCGCGTGTCGTTGGGATCGTTCTTCCAATCGTCGCCCCAGGCCGCCGATCTCCTCGTCGCGGCGGTTGCCGCGGCCTGCGGCGATGTCGACTTGCCGACGGCGCACGTCGTCGACGCGTACGGCGGCATCGGGCTGTTCGGCGCCACCGTCGCCGCGAGCGCCCGAGAGGTCACCCTCATCGAAGGTTCCGCTGCCGCGTGCGCCGATGCGCGGGTCAACCTCGCCGGTCGAACGGCGCGCATCGTCGAGGCGCGGGTCGAGGACTGGAAGGCCGTGCCGGCCGACCTCGTCATCGCCGATCCGGCCCGGCATGGTCTCGATCGCCAGGCTGCAGCTGTCCTCGTGGCAACCGGCGCACCCGTCATCGTGCTGGTCAGCTGTGACACGGGCTCGCTCGCCCGAGACGCGCGGATCCTCGCAGGGCACGGCTACCGACACGACGGCACGCAGGTCATCGATGCGTTCCCGAACACGGCGCACATCGAGACCGTGAGCCGGTTCGTGCTCGATCCTCGCGGAGTCGGGGATGCGGTCCGCCGCGTCACGTGACGAACTCACCTCATCCAGCAGCGGACCTGCTCCGAACAGTCGTCGTGCGAGACGACTTCAGCTCCTCTTCGGACGCGTCGCTCGTCGTCGCGATCGGGCGATACAAGCAGGCCGCCCTGGCCGAGGCATATCGGCGCCACGCGGGTGCCGTGTTCGGTCTGGCCAAGCGGCTGCTGCTCGACCACGCCCAGGCTGAAGAGATCGTGCAGGAGGTGTTTCTCCGGCTGTGGAACGAGCCGGACCGCTTCGACCCCGATCGTGGATCATTGCGGAGCTTCCTGCTCGCGCACACCCACGGCCGATCGGTGGATTCGTTGCGGTCGAACACGTCGCGGCGGCGACGCGAGGACCGTGATGCGCACCTCGCGGCGGACGCGGGGTACGACGTGGACCGCGAGGTCTGGGACATCACGCTGGCATCACAGGTGCGCGACGCTCTGGCGGAGCTCAACGAAGGGGAGCGGGCGGCGATCGAGATGGCGTACTTCGGAGGGTTGACGTATCGCGAGGTCGCCGAACGGTTGGGCGAGGCCGAGGGCACGGTGAAGAGCCGGATCCGCGTCGGTCTGAAGCGTTTGCGGACCGACCTGCAGGCGGCCGGAATAACCTTGGGGGACCACTGATGTCCACCAACCCGTTCGACATGGACGAGCTCCTCGGCGCATACGCGCTCGACGCGGTCAGCGAGGAGGAACGTCGCGCTGTGGAGGACTACCTCCTGGCCAACCCGCGCGCTCGCGCCGAGGTGCAAGAGCACCGTGAGGTCGCGACGATGCTGGCGTGGTCGGGGATGGACGCCCCGGAAGGCTTGTGGGATCGCATCGCCGGCAACCTCGACGGTCAGGAAGCGGCGCCGGAGTCCGAGCTCGGGCACGTGCTGCCGCTGCGCGCGGCCCGGCAACCGCGGGCCTGGACCCGCACGGTCGGTGCGTGGGCGGTGGGCACGGCTGCCGCTGCGTTGATCGCGTTCGCTGCGGTGCGGGTGTCGAGCGACGACACGTCGTCGCAGAAGGCCGGCGGCCTCAGCCAGGAGGTGATCGTGGCGCTGGCGAACCCGAAGTCGACGCAGGCCGAGCTCGTGTCCGGCACCGACCCGAGCCTGAAGATCCGCGCCGTGATCGACCCCGATGGTCACGGCTACCTCACCGCGTCGAGCCTGCCGACGCTCGATCCGTCGCGCACCTATCAGCTGTGGGGCCAGGTGGTCGGCGGCGACGAGCTGATCTCGCTCGGCCTCCTCGGCTCATCGCCGACGACGGAGACCTTCACGGTCAGCGGACAGTTGAAGCTGCTCGCGATCACCGACGAGGTCGCCGGTGGTGTGGTCCAGTCGTCCAACCCCGTCGTGGTCGCCGGCGCCCCTGTCTGACGGCCTCGATGACGGCCCACGCTGGACCGCGGTGGCTAGCGTGCTGGGCATGCGTCGACCGATCCACGCCGTCGCTGCGCCGGTCCTGCTGGCAGTCGCTGTCCTGGTTGCCGCGGGGTGCAGCTCGGCCGCCCGATCCGGCGGTGACTCCTCCGGCGGCAAGTCGACCGGCTCGAAGGTCGAGTTCTGCTCGCTGCTGATCGCGTTCCGGGCGTCGAACGACACCCTCGACGACGACGTCAACTCCGGCGACACGGCGCGCGCCCAGGCCGCGGTCAAGCGACTCGTCGCCCAGGCCAAGTCCCTCGAGACCAATGCGCCGGCCGACATCCGGCCCGATGTGTCCGTCGCCGCGAGCTTCCTCAGCCAGCTCGACGTGCTGCTGGCCAAGTACGGCTACGACCTCACCAAGCTGTCCGCCGACCCGACCGCCTCGGAGACGTTCACCACCCTGAACAGCGCGGCCGTGCAGACCTCCCTCAACCAGCTCCGGGCCTACGGCGACACCGATTGTGCCGACGCGCCGACCACGACCTCGTCCCCGGTCGCAGCGGTGACCACCGCGCCGATCGAGACCTCGACGACGATCGCCGCTGCGCCGGTGGATGTGACCACGGTGGTCCCGGCGGTGCCCGTCGCGACGGGCTGAGCTGGTCGCAGCTGCGGTGCGGTCAACTCTGGCCGAACGGCAGTGGTCCGGTGACGGAGAAGATCCGGCAATCGACATCGTCGGCGATGGTCTGCTCGGCCACCTCCACGTTCGCAGTCTCGCCGGGCTGCACGGTGGCAACCGAGTCACTGCCGATCGCCACCCGTGAGGTCGTGCCCTTGCGCTCGAACTCGATCGTGACGTTGTACCCGCGGGCCGTGGACGAATCGTTGGTGATCGTGCCGCTGTAGCTGGCGACACCGTCGACGACGGCGCATGCCGATTGGTCGTTGTGGTGAGCGCCGACGTTGGCGAAGTCGTTGACCTCGCGGATGGCGAGCACGCTGAGCCAGACCCCGAGCACCGAGATCGCCAGGCCGAGTGGGGCCATCACGAGGCCACCGACGGCGTAGCCATGGCCGGCCGGGTGCGGCGTGGTCGCGGGTGCGCCGCCTGCCCCGGTCGTCGCGACGGCACGATCGTGCGCCTCGCGACGCAGCACCCCGATGCCCAGCACCAGCCCGACGATGGCTGCACCGATCGCGATGAAGCACAGGAACGGCACCCAACCGACCAGGAACGAACACAGGCCGAGCACGAACGCGGCTCGAGCCCTGCCCGTTCCCGAGCCCTTGGGTTGGGCGAACGGCACGTGTGCGAACGACACCTGCCCCGTGCCGGGCACGACGAGCGGATCGAGGAAGCGGTTCCCGTCGACGGACACGTCGCCGGTCCATGCCTGCCCGTTGAAGTACCGGAACTCGAACCGACCGGTCGGATCGGGATACCAATCGGCCCGGTACGCCGGGGTCGGGACCTGATCCACAGGGCACGACGCTATCCCGCCGACCTGGCCGGTGATGAGTGCCATTAGGTTGCATCCGATGGAAATCGTGCTGGTGCGTCACGGCGAGCCGGAATGGGTCGTCGACGGGCTGAACATCGACCACCCGCGGCTCACCGAGCGCGGCCGTCGGCAGGCGGCACTGATGGCCGACGCCCTGGCGGGGGAGACGTTCGACGAGATCATCGCCTCCCCGCTGCAGCGAGCTCGCGAGACGGCGATGCCGCTGTTCGCCCGCCACGGCCGTGACGAAGTGGTCGACGACTGGTTGCGTGAGATCCGCAGCCCGGTCTGGCAGGGCACCCCACGCGAGAAGGCCGACTTCGCCTTCGCCGAGGAACGCCGCCGCCCGGCGCACGAGCGGTGGAACGGCCTGGCCGAGCTCGGTGGCGAACCGAACCGCGACTTCATCGCGCGCATCCGCCTCGGCTGCGGCGGGTTCCTGGCCGAGCGCGGCATCGTACCGATCGTCGGCGAGCTGCCCGTCTGGAACGTGGCCATGCCCGACCTCCGGATCTGCCTCGTGGCCCATGCCGGCACCAACTCGGCCGTGATCAGCTACCTGCTCGGCCTGCAGCCGACGCCGTGGGAGTGGGACCGGTTCGTGCTCGGTCACGCCTCGATCACTCGGCTCGAGGCGCTGGAGCTCGGCGACGGCTACACGTTCGCGCTGTCCCGTCTGGGCGATGTCGAGCACCTCGCCACGGACGACCGCACTCGCTGACCCGGCACGGCCGAGCATCAGCCGCAGAGCTACCGTGCGACCATGGCCGAGCCCACCGCAACTGCATCGCCCGCGACATCGACAACCGTGGCACCGACACCCGGCGGTGCGACCGGGTTGGACCCGGATCAGCTCGCGCTGTTCTCGTTCCAGCTGTTCTCGAAGCTGGAGGGCGCGGTCACGTCCGGGATGATCCACCTCGGTGACCGGCTCGGCCTGTACACGGCGCTCCGGGGTGCGTCCGAACCGTTGAGCTCGTCGGCGCTCGCCGCCGAGACCGGCCTGCACGAGCGGTGGGTGCGCGAGTGGGCGTACAACCAGGCCGCGGCGCGGATCATCTCGGTCGACGACGCCGAGCGCTTCTCACTCAGCCCCGAGGCCGCCGCCGTCCTGGCCACGCCGGACCATCCAGCCTTCGGCATGGGCATGTTCCACCGGCTGCCGCAGACGATGGAGGCCCTGAACGCGATGCCGGAGAGCTTCCGCACTGGGCTCGGCCACGACTACGACAGCCACGGCTGCGAGGGAGCGGTCGGCATCGAGCGCAGCTTCGAGCCGTGGAACAACGCCAACCTGTTGCCGGTGGTGCTGCCCGCACTCGACGGCGTCGTCGAGCGCCTGACTGCCGGCATCTCGGTGGCCGATGTCGGTTGCGGGGCCGGCGGTGCGGTGCTGCTGATGTCGGACGCCTTCCCCGCCAGCCGCTTCACGGGCTACGACATCTCCCGTTACGCACTCGACCGGGCAGCCACGAAGTTGGCCGCCAGCGGCGCCCGCAACGCCGCCTTCGTCGATCCGCGCGAGCACCCGCTGCCCGACGATCACTCGGTGGACCTGATCACGACCTTCGACTGCATCCACGACATGACTCATCCGCAACGGATCATGGAGTCCCTGCGCGCAGCCATCGCACCGGACGGCACCTGGCTGCTCGTCGACATCAAGGCCCACGACGGCTTCGCCGACAACGCCCGCAAGAACCCGATGGCGTCGCTGATGTACGGGATCAGCGTGCTGTCGTGCATGTCGTCGGCGATGTCCGACGCTGATGGCGCGGGGCTCGGCACCCTCGGTCTCAGTGAGACCAAGGCCCGCGAGATGTCGGCCTCCGCAGGCTTCAGCCGCTTCCGCCGCCTCGATGTCGACAACGCCGTCAACGCGTTCTACGAGATTCGCCCGTAGGTACCCAGCTGCCTGGTCGGGCCTCGCTCGGCGTCAGGCGGTAACGGGCGGGATCGCCTCGGCGATCTCCAGCCGGCGCTCGGCGAACTGCCAGCCGGTGCGTCCACGGATGTAGCGGTCGTGATAGGTGCCGAGCACGGTGGAATCGCTGCCGTCGTTGAAGCGGATCCGCTCCTGCACGGTGATCCTGCCGCTGCCCTCTCCGGTGTCCTCGTCGATCTCGAACACGGCGAGTGGCTCGACGTGGATGATCCAGTCGCAACGCTTGCCGGCCTTCGCGAACGCAGTGCCGATGTTGGCGCGGCCACTGATCGGCTTGTCGCGCCCGTTGTCCCAGTTGGCGTCGTTGGTCCAGATCGCCGTGAAGGCGTCCGCATCGAGCCGGTTGACCGCGTCGCAGTACGTCGTGATCAGCCGGCGCAGGGCGAGATCGGCGGCGATCGACAGTGGGCGGGCAGAAGGCTCCGGCGCGATGTGGGCGACATCGAAGGCACTGATGTCGACCCCGACCTCGGCGGCGGCGAGCCAGCGCACATGGTCGATGAAGCCGTCGCGGGTGAGCAGATCGTTGTGCGCGGCGAACTGGATGGCCAGGCCATCGATCAACCCGGTGAGCCGCAACGCGCTCGACGCCGTGCTCTGGCATCGGAACTCGCCCGACGCCACGCCGGCACTGAGCACCCGCTCCAGCAGTGCGACGGACTGCTCGTCGAGCTCCTGGCTGATCTTCTTCATCAACGGGTTGCGCAAGGCCTCGCCCCACGCATCGATCCACAGCATCCACTCGACGTCGTCGCTGCCCTCGGGCACGTAGTTCTGGATCGCCCGATCGAGCTGCGCCAATGCCGTCGGCGCGGTCTCGATCTCGGCGTCGAGAGCAGCGAGGTCCTTGCGGGCGTAGTAGCTGAACGCCTCGGCGAGGAGCTGTTCCTTGGAGTCGTAGTGGTAGTGGATCAGGCTGGTCGACACGCTGAGCCGCTTGGCCACATCGGCGATGCGGGTCGCCGCGAAGCCGCGTTCGATCACGACCTCGCAGGTGGTCTCGAGGATCTCGTTGCGTCGTTCTTCGACGGTCTGCTTCTTCACCAGTCACGAACGCTACAAGCGCTGGCCGGCTTCGTCGCGGCATCATCCTCCGTTCACCTCGACGCTGGAGAACCAGCCGTTGACGTCGACGGTGAGCTGGGCGGGTGGTGTTTGTAACGTCGGCGGCATGACCGCTCGCCTCTCCGCTCTGTCCCGATCCGTTGCCGGCAAGCGCGTCATCGTCACCGGGGCGGCGTCTGGGATGGGTCGAGCCACGGCGCATCTGTTCGCCGACGAAGGCGCGCGCGTCGCGGTGTCCGACATCGGGTCCGCCCGCGTGCAAGCCGTTGTCGACGAGATCGTCGACGTGCACGGGCCGGAGTCGGCGATCGGCGTCGTGGCCGATGTCGGCAGCCTCGACGCCCTGAAGTCGTTGGTGGCGACGGTCGAGGACGCGTTCGGCGGCATCGATGTGCTCGTCAACAACGCAGGCGTGTCGATGATCAACTCGGCGTTCCAGGACGAGACGTCGTTCGAGTCGAACTGGGCGACGACGCTGGACATCAACCTCACCGCTCACGCCCGGCTGATCCGCCTGTGCCTGCCCGCCCTGCAGGCCAGCGGTGCCGGCCGGATCGTCAACATCGCGTCGACGGAGTCGATCGTGACGACGGCAGGGCTCGCTGCATACGCAGCGTCCAAGGCCGGCGTGGTCGGCCTGACCAAGAGCTTCGCGGTCGAGCTCGGCCGCCACGGGATCACGGTCAACTGCATCTGCCCCGGCCCGATCAACACCGGGATGACGGCCGGCATCGACGAGGTCGCCAAGGCCACCTACGCCAAGCGTCGCGTGCCGCTGCGACGGTACGGCGATCCCGAAGAGGTCGCGCACATGACCGTGAGCCTGTGCCTCCCCGCGTCGAGCTTCGTCAACGGCGCGGTGATCCCGGTCGACGGCGGGATGACGGTGCGCCACACTTGACGCGGCCGATGACGCTTACGGCTGGTAGCCGTCGAGGATCCCGCGCAGTCCGGTCGGGTGCTCACCGACGCAGAGCAGCTCAAGGATGCCGGTGCCCGATGCGGTGACATCAGTGGTGTCTCGATACTTGGCGCGGCAGAGCGTCTGCACGTGGACGTTCTCGCGCGACAGCGGATCAGCGACGGGCAACGACAGGCGCTGCCCGCCGACCGCCGACTCACCCCGCCAGGATCCGTGGTTCCATTCCGGGTGGCCGTAGCCGATGCCGCTCATCTGGAAGTTCGACATCGGCTCCAGCGTGACGGTGGCGACGACCCCGTCCCATGCGACGAGGTCGTACTCGAACGCAGCGGCGAAACGGGTTC
This sequence comes from Ilumatobacteraceae bacterium, assembly GCA_025463425.1. Lineage (GTDB taxonomy): Bacteria > Actinomycetota > Acidimicrobiia > Acidimicrobiales > Ilumatobacteraceae > WLMZ01. Next base: position 8,472 of record JAOBWQ010000064.1, read on the forward strand.
CCGGCTGCCACGTGATCCGGTAGTCGACCGTCCGCATCATCTCCGCCGCGGCGCCGCGCGGGGCGATGGCGCCGACCTCGTGCCAACGTCGGCCGTCGCCGTACTCGTTCACGTCGAAGTGCGTCGCGAAGTCGGGGAAGTTGACGGGTGCCCACAGCCAGTAGAACTGCGGCATCCCGACGGGGGCGCCCGATGGCGCTGGTTCGCCGACGGGTCGCACGCCCCAGGAGCGGTCACGGGACCCGGTCATTCCGAGTCCGTCGATGTCGACCCGGTGGCCGTCGACCTCGAGCCAGCCGGCCCAGCTGCCGAATTGCGTCAGTCGGGTGTAGTCGAACAGGACGCGCACGCCGACACGCTGGAAGAAGTGAGGCTCCTCGATCGCGTCGGAGCTCGCGGTGAACGTCAGCTCGGCGGCCAGCCCCTGTTCCGGCGCATCGACGTGGAGGTGGAGAACGCGCAGTGGTTCGACGACCTCGACCCGGATCGGGCCGACGGTGGTGGCGTCGCGGCGGTCCGCTGGAGCGCGCCCGGAGGCGAACACGCTCGACTGCACGCCGTCGCGCACGATGCTGAAGGCTGCGTCGACCACGTGCCGGTTCGGGTAGAGGCCCATCGCCAGGCCGAAGTACAGCGAACCGTCGGCCGTGTAGCCGTTGAAGAAGTATCGGTCGTAGTGGTTCAGGTCGGGTGTGGCCGAGTGGGCGATCGGCACGCACGCCTGGTGGATGGGGAAGTCGTCGTAGCTGGAGAGCACCGCCGGATCGTACGCCCTACGCTGAAGGGTCGATGAGCCCGGCCACCTATCGCAAGGTCTGCATCGCCGCGCTGGTGTCGGTGTGCGTGATCGTCTTGACCGGTGCCTCGGTCCGCCTCACCGGCTCCGGGCTCGGTTGCAAGGATTGGCCGAACTGCAACGACTCACGGTTCGTCGACGTCTCCACGACCCACGGCGCGATCGAACAGGTCAATCGGCTGTTCACCGGTGTGGTGATGGTGGCGGTCGTCGCAGCCGTGCTCGGAGCGATCAGGCGCCGGCCACGGCGACGCGACCTCACTCGTCTTGCAGTCGTCATCGCCTTCGGGGTGCCGATGCAGGGCCTGGTCGGCGCGATCGTGGTGCTGACCGATCTCAACCCGTTCGCGAACCAGCAGCACTTCCTGCTGTCGATGGTGCTCGTCGCGCTCGCCACCGTGCTCGTCGGCCGATCGGGCGAACCGGACAGCGGCCAGCGGGTCTCGATAGTGGGTGAACACACGACGAAGTACGTCAAGGCGCTCACCGGCCTCTCCGCGCTCGCGATCGTCAGCGGCACGTTCGTGACCGGATCGGGCCCGCACGCCGGCGACGAGAAGGCCAAGCGGTTCGACGTCGCGATCAGCAGCATGGCGCGCATCCACAGCATCACGGTGCTGATCACCGTTGGTGTCGCGATCCTGCTGTTCCGTCACCTCCGCACTCACGTCGCGGACCGCAAAGTGCTGGAGAACGCGCTCACCACCTGGATGGTGATCGCGGTCGCGCAGGCCGCGATCGGCTACACGCAGTACTTCAGCGGGGTTCCGGCGGTGCTGGTCGGGATCCACGTCGCGTTCGCCACCGTGCTCTGGTTGGCGACGGTGCAGCTCCAGCTGACGACACGTGCCGTGCGCGCCGGAGTCGGCGCGGAGCTCACCGACGCAGCGGCTCCGGATCCAGGAAGCCCTGTCGCGTCTGCACCAGTCGCGTCAACGTGAGGTAGAAGGTCTTCGGGTCCTGCAGGTTCTTCATCGACGCCAGGCCCGAGGTCTCGTTGGCCGAGTCGATGTACACCGTGGCGTAGCCGAACAGTCGCCCCATCAGCGTCTGTTCGTAGCGCACGTCGGTGACCTTGGCCCACGGGATCCATGCCGCGTTGCGCTTGAAGAACCCACTGACGCGCATGACCCGGGTGGTGGTCAGCACGTACGCCGTGTACTGCTCGACCCAGCGCTTGGCGCGCAGGTAGAGCATCAGCGCACCCGACGCGATCATCGCCACGCCGGCGACGAAGAAGTTCCCGGTCGAGGTGCCCCAGACGATCGCCGCGCCGCCGACCACGATCGTGAGTGCGATCAACGGCAGCTCGTCGACGAAGAACGCGTTGAACGCCGGCCCGTCGATCAGCACCTTGTCCTCGCCGGGGGCGAGGTAGCGCTGGATCTCCGTCGCCGGTGGCGCGAGGAACGTCTTCAGTCGAGCGAGGACGTGCTCTGCATCGTGGAGGGCGAATGTCACCGCCGGCTCAGTTCGCGAGTCCCTTGAGGAACTTCGTGCTCTTGTCGAGCAGCGCGGAGAAGAACCCACCCACGGTGTGCAGGAACGTTCCTGCGGCGCCTGCGCTGCCTTGCGGGTCGTGCCACACGGACACGATCACGAAGGCGAGCGCCAGGTAGATCAAGACTTTCCTGACGTTGTCGAGCATGTCGGGGGACCTCCGGACGCGTACGTCCAATGCTGGTCTCCACCCGCAGGCCGACAGACTACCGACCCGTCGCCCGTCGGGCAACGATGGTCGGGCCGTGATGGTCGGGCAGTGGTTTTCGGGCAGTGGTGGTCAGCCGGCGGCGTGCGCTGCGAACTGCGCTGCCGTGGCGCGGAACTCGCGCACCGTGTCGTCGATGATGTCGGCCACAGGGCGGACGGCGTCGATGCGACCGGCCACCTGACCGGTCAACGGGATCGCGGCCTCGAGGTCTCCGCCGAAGTAGAGGTCGAGCACCGCACCGAACGCACCGGGTTCCATCTCCTCCTGGCGCTCGAGGCGGTTGGTGCGCTCCGTGCGCAGGGCGCGCAGCGTCGGGCGACTGAACCGGTTGAGCACGACGGTGTCCGTCTCGGCGGCGGCCACGATCGCCTGCTTCCAGTTGTCGTGGACGGGCGACTCCGCAGCCGACACCATCCGCGTCCCCATCTGCACGCCCTGTGCGCCGAGCGCGAACGCTGCCGCCATCGATCGGCCATCGCAGATCCCGCCGGCCGCCACGATCGGAACGTCGACCCGGGAGGCGATCAACGGGACGAGCACCATCGTGCTGACCTCGCGAGGGTTCTTGAAGCCACCGCCCTCGCCGCCCTCGACGACCAGTCCGTCGACCCCGGCATCGACCGCCTTGAGCGCCGCGGCCAACGTGGGCACGACGTGGAACACGGTGAGCCCGGCATCCTTCAACGCGCGGGTGTACTTGGTGGGGTCGCCGGCCGAGGTCGTGACGAACCTGACGCCCTGATCCGCAACGAACTGCACGATCGACGGATCGCGCACGAACAGTTGAGCGATGTTCACGCCGAACGGCTTGTCGGTGAGATCGGCCATCTTGGCGATCTCCAGGCGGACCTCGTCGAGCAGGCCCGACGATGTCTCGATGATGCCGAGCCCACCGGCGTTGGACACCGCAGCGGCGAGCTGAGCGCGTGCGATCCAGCCCATCGGCGCCTGGATGATGGGGTAGTCGATGCCGAGCATCTCGGTGATCGGCGTGTGCAGCGGTGCTGGTGGGATCCGTGTCGCGGAGGTCTGCGCAGGAGGGGTGTCGGCGGTCGGGCTCACTGCGGCGACCGTACCGTTCGCGGTCCCGCCTCGACGCCACGGAGCGCGGTTGGTCGGGGTCCGTCGGAAACTGTGGTACAGGCCGAGCGGCCGCCGAGGGCACACCGTGAACGCTGAGGAATTCGTGGTGCGATCGTTCGGACAATGACGATTCGAGAACACTGCGCGTCGCCGTGTGTTAACAGCTTGTGCACTCCTTGACCACCTGCAAGGCACCCGATACCATGCCCGATCGCGGTGCCGATGCCGCGACCCAGGCCGTGTACACGGTTCGGATAGATGTGGGGCCGTTCATCCGCCAGACATCTTCCTCGGGGGAGGAACTAATGCCAACGAAAGGCAACTACATGATGCTCAGGAAGGCTTCGGCCGTCTTTGTGGTACTCGCAGTGGGATTCACTGCGTGTGGCTCTGACAAGAAGACAGCGACCACCACCGCTCCGACGACGGCCGCCACCACGGCTGCGTCGACCGCGGAGACCACGGCCGCCAGCACTGCAGAGACCACCGCCGCCAGCACCGGCGCGACCACTGCCGCCACCGGCGACACCACCCCATCCACGGGCGGCGGCACCGGCAAGGCCGTCGTCGTTGGCACGGACCTGCCGCTGCAGGGCGCGTCGAAGGACGCATCCGACGACACCAACCTCGCCATCGATCTGCTCCTGAAGCAGGCGGGCGGCAAGGCCGGCGACTACACCGTCACGGTCAAGCACTACGACGACTCCACCGCTGCCAAGGGCGGCTGGGATGACGCCACGTGCGCACAGAACGCCAACGACCACGTCGCCAACAAGGACGAAGTCGCCGTCATGGGTACCTACAACTCGGGTTGCGCCAAGATCGAAGTGCCGGTGCTCAACGCCGACACGACGGGCCCGATGTTCATGTTCTCGCACGCCAACACGAACCCCGGCCTCACCAAGGCATGGGATCCGGGCGAGCCCGACAAGTACTACCCGTCCGGCGTCCGCAACTACGGCCGCATCGTGGCTACCGACGACCTGCAGGGCACGGCTGACGCCGAGTTCGCAGCGCAGGAGCTGAAGGTCAAGAAGTGCGTCGTCCTCAACGATGCCCAGACGTACGGCGTCGGCGTTGCCGAGGCCTTCGCCCAGGCAGCGGCGGACAACGGCATCGAAGTCGTCGCGACGTCAGCGTGGGATGCCAAGCAGCCGAACTACACGGCTCTCTTCGAGGGCTTCAAGGACAAGGCTCCGGACTGCATCTTCCTCGGCGGCATCAACGACAACAACGGAGAGCAGTTGATCCGTGACAAGGTTGCAGTGTTCGGCCCGAACACGGGCGACGTCAAGCTGATCGCCCCCGACGGCTTCACCGGTTACCCCACGGTGGATGCACTGGCCGAGGCCGATGGCATGTACATCTCCTTCGCCGGTCTGCCGGCTGGTGAGCTGATCAAGGCCGGCGGCGCAGCCGGCAAGTTCGTCGAGGACTTCAAGTCCACCTACGGCCACGATCCGGCCTCGGCGTACTCGATCTACGGCGCAGCAGCGATGCAGTTCATCATGGCCGCGATCGCCAAGTCGGACGGCACCCGCAAGG
>JAOBWQ010000066.1 GCA_025463425.1 Ilumatobacteraceae bacterium
CAAGGCCGAGCAGAGAGGATGGGCGGCTCGCCCGTCGCACCACCCGGTGCGATACCTCTCGGGTAGGCCGCACAGATGGATGGCCACCGCGCACGCGAGTGCGTACAGAATCCCGCTTACAAGCCGACTCGCTACCACCAACTCGCCTGACGATGTCACGAAATGTCATCGCTGCGATGACATTTCGTGACATCGTGGGACGACGGGCCAACCGGCGCCGCAGCTCGGGACGCACGATCCCTGTTCGAGGCCGACGCATCGACTATTCTCTCCGTGGCGTCGGTGTCTGGATTCTCGCAATCCTCACACTGCAAGGGACAGTCGGGAGCGTCCTGCGCCACCGAATCGGTAAGAACACAGCAAGCAAGCTCGTCGTAACGGTTGTGCGCTCTCGGCCCACTGGTTCGAGGCGGGTGGCCTGCATCGATCCTGGCTTGCCGCCCGCTTGCCAATCCACAATGTCCTTGAGTTCGGCTGAGTTCAGCCGAAGCCATCGGGACGCACGCAACCAACATGGAGAAACACACGTGAACAAGCCCCGCAACATCCTCGCCGCACTCGCCGCGGGCACATTCGTGCTCGCTGCCTGCTCGGCAGGTTCCACCGACTACAAGGCAGCTGCCGAGAAGGCAATCACCGGCACCAGTGGTCTTGGCACCGGCTCGAAGGCCGAGTGCGTCAAGCCCACCTCGACCGACGTCGGCACGACGTTCGATTGCACCGGCACCGGCGCAGATGGTTCGGCGCACGTCTACGTCGCGACCATCGACAAGAAGAACCACGTCCAGGTGCAGGAGACCGCTGGTGGCGACACCGGCACGCCCGACACCACGGGCGGGTCCACCGTCGACACCGCCGTGACGGACACGACCACCGCCAGCACCTGATCCTCGGATCAACACCGATTCGAACCCACGAATCCAGTCGACGCCCCCGCTCCGGCGGGGGCGTCGCCGCGTCCCGAACCGTTCGCTCAGCGGTACAGGGTCTCGTTGAACGTCTTGAGCACCGGCCCGGACGGCCCGGGGGTGATCCGACTCACCGATGCTTGATCCAGGTGGCACCGCCAGCTCATCGAGACGTCACCGCCCAGTGCCCAGGCGATGGCCGCCTTGATCGGCGACACGTGGCTGACCACCACGACGGTTCCGGTACGGGCCATCTCGAGCGCTTCGGTGGCGGCGCTGCGCACCCGCGCGTCCAGCGCGTGCATCGTCTCCCCGCCGGCCGGAGCGAAGTGCGGGTCCGTTCGCCAGGTTGCCCACACCTCGCGTGGAACGTCGGCCAACGGCTGGCCGTCCAGCTCGCCGTAGTCGAGTTCGATCCATCGGTCGTCGATGGTGAGTGCACCGTCGAACATCGCAGCGGTCTGACGGGCGCGGAGCAGTGGGCTGGAGATGACGTGGTCGACGTGCCCGATCGCGGCGGCGACCTGCTCGGCCTGACGTCGCCCGACCTCGTCGAGTGGGTTGTCGATCCTGCCCTGCAGCTGTCCGGCCGCGTTGCCACCCGTACGCCCGTGACGAACCAGAATCAGCACGCTGTCAGTGAAGCACAGGGTCAGCGGCGGCGCTGCACAGGCGATGCCGGTTGCGGCACCGGGTCGAGCCGTCCGGTGCGCCAGAAGGCCGTTTGACGTGCGGGCGCGCGCAGCCCAAATGTGCGCCACACCCACACCAGCATCGCCGCCCCCAGCAACTCGAACGGGATGTCGAGCAGACCCCTGCTGACGCTGGGCAGCGGCACGTCACGGAAGTGCACGCCGCCGAGGGGCCACCAGAACAGCTTGGCCTTCGTGAACGCGCCGTCGTAGACCAGGTGCAGCATCATCCCGATCGGGATCGCCAGCGCGCGCTTGCGCCAGCGCTTCCGACCGGCGCTGGCGACGACGACCCCGATCAAGACGACGATGCTCGTCGTGATGCTGTGCAAGGCCCGTGCACCGCCGAACCACACATCGATCGCGTCGGGCAACAGCGCGCCGACGCACAGCAGGCGGTAGTCGAACGCCGGATCGCGGAACACGAACCACACCGACACGATGGCCGTGCCGCAGAACCAGAGCAGCACGGTTCAGCGAACCAGCAGTCGACCGCAGTTCGAGCACTCCACCCACTCGTCGGCGGGGAGGCGCTTCATGTCGTCGACCTCGCCCCGCGACAGATCGAGGTGGCAGCCCTCACAACGCAGGCCGTTGAGCTTCGCCACGGCGATGCCGTTGTGTGCCACGCGCATCGAGTCGTAGCGGGCCAGCGTTGGGGCGTCGAACTCGGCCCGCAGCGCGTCGCGGGTGACGAGGCTGGCAGCGATGTCGGCATCGCTGGCCGACCTGGCAATCGCCGCCTGCGCGGCTGCCGATGCTGCGGCCTCGCGCAGACCTGCTTCTCGCTGGCCGTGTGCGGTGAGTGAGTCCTCGGCCTGGCTGAGCCCGTCCATCGCCTCCAGCTCGGCGTCGTCGAGCTCGGACCGCTGCCCGTTGAGCAGAGCGATCTCGTGCATCAAGGCTTCTGCTTCGCGCGGGGCGATGACGGTCTTGAGCTGTTGCTCCAGTCGCGCCCGCTTCTTGCCGATCGCCTCGTTCGCGTGCTCCGACGCTGTGATCTCAGCCTCGAGGCCGGCGATGCGCGCCCGCATGGCTGCGGCGTCGCGCTCCCACCCCGCCACGTCTGCGTCGGCGGCGACCGATGCGACGACCTCGGGCAGCTTCGGCATCCGCATCCGCAGCTGATCGATGTGGGTGTCGGTGAGCTGCAGTTCGAGCAACCTGTCCGGTGTCATCTAGTGCCCACCGAGGTTCGCGGCTGTTGGTCCATTCGCACAGTCATACACCAGCGTGCCAGCAATCGGAACGGTCGGCACCGGTGCGTGCGGATCGAGGACGTCCGGCGCGATCGTCGTGCCCGGGTCGATCGGTTGGATCACGACCGGGGGCGCCGTGACGGGCGGGGCGTTCGGATCAGGTGACCCGTCCTCGAGGGTGACCGGCGGTGCGGGAGTCGTCGGCGGTGCGTTCGGGTCGACGGTCGCACCGCTGACCACCCGGCCGAGGCACTCGTTGCCGGGCAGGAAGAGCCGGGCGGCCGGCCGGGCATCGGGCGGGGGCCCCGCCCAGTCGAGCTGTGGCTGGTCGCCGAGTGCCGCGTCCATGTACAGCTTCCAGATCTTGTCCGGGTAGGTGCCGCCTTGCACGTTGACGACGCCGTCCTTGAGGAACTCGGGGATTCTGTTCATCTTGATGTAGCCGTTCGGGTTGCCGACCCACACCGACGTGGTCAGCTGCGGCGTGAACCCGACGAACCAGGCGTTGGTGTTGTCGTCCTGCGTGCCGGTCTTTCCGGCGGCGGGTCGCCCATCCGCCAGGGGGTAGTGACGCCCCGTGCCGCTCTTGATGACTCCC
>JAOBWQ010000073.1 GCA_025463425.1 Ilumatobacteraceae bacterium
CGCCCGCTGACGTTCCGCGAGGAGTGGTGGGGCACCCCGCCGCTCGACCGTCGGATGACGTTCTTCGAGCTCGAGGACGAGACGGTCTGGGGTGCCACCGCACACATGTTGCGCGAGCTGCTGGGGCTGCTCTACAGCCCGCCGGCCGCCCGCACCGCGCCGTAGTACGTGTACGCCCACGTGATGCACGGGGGCCGGTCGAGGATCCACCGGGTCGAGCAGTGGTCGAGCATGTCGGCCAGGAACTGCTGGTCGATCCGCTTCCGGGTGCTGCTGTTCCAGTACCGACCGGCGCCGTAGCGACGATCGAGCAACTTGGTGTTGCGGTAGCCGAAGTCGTGTCGACGGCACGGCTCGGTGAAGTTGAACGAGCGTCCGGTGTTGCCGATCAAGGGAGCCGAGCAGTAGTCGGTGCTCCAGTCGAACCTCCCGTCGCCGGCGCGTCCGTCGGGGCCGACATGCCGGCGCGCGGCATCGCTGAACACCGCGAGCGGAGTGGCGAACTGCATCCGCTCGACGAAGGCATGGTCCGTTTCAGCGGTTCCCCCACCGGCGGCCAACGCCGTCGCACTGCCGAGACCCGGTCCGGTGACACCCAGGAGAAAGACGGACGTGGACAGGGCAGCCAGCATGCTCGTGACTGCGACGAGGACACGGGCGAGATGCCGCATGATGTCCCCTTTGGGTTGTCTTGACCCGGACGATTCAAGCGCCGGGCCACCGTCGCGCCAACGCGTACGCTCGGGAAGTGACCACCTTCTACCCCGAGATCGAACCGTACGAGTCCGGACTGCTGGACGTCGGCGATGGCCAGCAGGTCTGGTGGGAGACATCGGGCGACCCGGCCGGCAAACCGGTGGTGTTCCTGCACGGCGGCCCCGGCGCGGGCACGTCCCCGAACCACCGGCGCCTGTTCGATCCCGCTCGGTACCGGATCGTGCTGTTCGACCAGCGCGGGTGCGGGCTCAGCCGGCCCCACGCGAGCGAGGCCGGGTTCGACCTCAGCGCGAACACGACATGGCACCTCGTCGCCGACATGGAGCGGCTGCGCGAGCACCTCGGCATCGACACCTGGCAGGTGTTCGGCGGATCGTGGGGGAGCACGCTGGCCCTCGCCTACGCCGAGACGCACCCGGATCGCGTCACCGAGCTCGTGCTGCGCGGCATCTTCACCCTCCGCACGACCGAGCTCGACTGGTTCTACGAGGGTGGCGCGGCGGCGCTGTTCCCCGACACCTGGGAGGCGTTCCTCGCGCCGGTGCCCGAGGCCGAACGCGGCGCGTTGATCCAGGCCTACCACCGGCTTCTCGACGACCCGGATCCCGCCGTGCACGGGCCGGCTGCCGTGGCGTGGGCGACATGGGAGGGCGCGGGCATCACACTTCTCCCGCATCCGGAGGTCGTCGCGCGCTTCGCCGATCCGACGTACGCGCTGGCGTTCGCGCGCATCGAGAACCACTACTTCGTCAACAAGGGCTGGTTCGAAGACGGGCAGTTGATACGCGACGCGCAGCGGATCCGCCACATCCCGGCCGTGATCGTGCAGGGCCGCTACGACGTGTGCACGCCGCCGGTGACGGCGTGGGACCTGCACCGGGCGTGGCCGGAGGCCCACTTCGTGATGGTGCCCGACGCGGGCCATGCCTACGACGAGCCGGGGATCCTCAGCGCGTTGATCGAAGCGACCGACCGCTTCGGTCGTTGACTCGTCAGGCGCCGAGCGCCGCCAACGACTGCAGGAGCTGCCAGCCGGCGAGCACGTGGCGTTCGGCGGTCAGCCGGGCACCGATCGAGAAGCGCAGTGTGGAGCGCGGCTCGCCGTCGATCGTGAGCACGGTGCGCGTGAACATCACCTGGCCGGTGCTGTTCGCGGCTTCGATCAGTGCATCGGTGGCGGCGTTGCCGGCGACGAGCGAGATGCAGAGCAGGTTGAGCGGGTACGGCGCATCGATCCGGAACCTCGCGTCTGCAGTCACCCACTCGGCCAACTGCTGCGTCATCCGGACGTGTTCGCGGATCATCGCCTGCGTCGGCTCGACCCCGTCGCAGCGCAGCATGAACCACAGCTTGAGCGCCCGGAACCGCCGACCGAGCGGGATCTGCCAGTCGCGGTAGTCGATCGCTGCGCCGCTCTCCAGCGCCTTCGAGCGAAGGAACTCGGGCAGGATGCTGAGCGCGCCGAGCAGGGACGCTCGGTCCGATGTCCAGAACAGGTCGCAGTCGAAGTTGACGCCCATCCACTTGTGCGGATTGGTGCAGTAGCTGTCGGCGAGGTCGAGCCCGTCGTTGACCCAGCGGTGCTCGGGCACGAGCGCGGCGACGCCGCTCATCGCGCCGTCGACGTGCAACCACACGTTCTCACGCCGGCAGATCTCCCCGATCTCCACCGCAGGGTCGAACGCGGTCGAACTGGTCGTGCCCCGCGACGCGCAGACGAAGAACGGGACGAGTCCGGCCGCACGGTCTGCGGCGATCTGCCGTTCGAGGTCGTCGGCGCGCATCGCGAATGTGTCGTCGATGTCCACGAGGCGCATGCGTTCGTGCCCGATGCCGGCGATCCGCAGGCCCTTCTCGATGCTGCTGTGCGCCTGTGTCGTCGTGTACGCGACCAGCCGCGTCGTGTCGCCGTCGGCGTTGACCGCGCCACCGGTGGTCCGCCAACGTGCCGCCAACATCGCCGCCAGGGTGGCCTCCGACGCCGAGCCCTGGATCACGCCGCCGCCGGTCGGCGAGTCGCTGCGGAACCGCGCCGGCAGATCGAGCAGCTCCTGCATCCAATCGAGCATCAGCGTTTCGACCTCGGTGCACGCAGGGCTCGTGACCCAGCTCATCCCCTGCACGCCGAGACCGGCTGCGGTCAGCTCGCCGAGGATCGCGGAGTAGGACGAGTTGGCCGGGAAGTAGGCGAAGAAGTTGGGGTGCTGCCAGTTCGTCAGGCCCGGCACGACGATCTCGTCGAGATCGCTGAGCACCGCGCTGAACGGCTCGACGGCCGTCGGTGGGTGCGGTGGGAGCTGAGCGCGAACGTCGCCGGGCTGGAGCGACGGGTCGAACACGGGGAGCGACTCGATGCCTTCGATGTACTCGGCGATCCAATCGATCAGGGCGTGTCCGTTCTGGCGGAACTCGTCGGGTGTCACGGGCAGCGACGGTAATCGGTACCTTCTGGCGATGAGCACCGATGCCGACATCGATCCGGGGCGGTTCACCGTCGAGCACGTGAACGTCCGTGGTTTCCAGCAGGCGTACGTCCGCGTGAACACGGGCGGCGTTCCGCTGCTGTGCGTCCACGGCTGGCCGGAATCGAAGCGGATCTTCTGGAAGGTCGTCGAGCCGCTCGCGGCCGCCGGCTTCGAGGTGATCGTGCCCGATCTGCGCGGCTTCGGTGACAGCGAGCTCGGGCCGGACGGGTTCCACGACGTGACGTCGCACGCGCTCGACCTGTACGCGCTCGTCCACGATCACCTCGGGCACGAATCGGTGGTCCTGCTCGGGGGCGACCTCGGCGGCCCGATCATCCAGGACCTCGCCCTGCGTCACCCGGACTGGGTCGACCGGATGGTGCTGTTCAACTCGCCGCTGCCGTACCTCAAGGACCGCATGGCAGCGATTCCCGGCACTCGCGCGGCCCGTGAATCCGCCGACTACTTCGTCCGTCAGGGCAGTGATCCCGACGGCTTGGCCGCCGAGATGACCACGCCGGAGCAGCGCCAGCGTTACATCGCGACGTTCTACACCAGCCGGTTCTGGGCGCACCCCGGGTCGTTCGACGGGCAGGACGTGCTCGACTTCCACACCGCGCCGTTCCGCGATGCTGCCCACCTGCGCGCCGGATTCGGCGCCTACGAGAGCGCGTTCGATCCGACGAAGCGAGCCGGCCCGTCCATGCACGGGCCGAACGCGCGCACGCCGACGCTGATCCTGCACGGCACGAGCGACCACGTGATGTACCCGGCGTTCGATCGGATGGCGGCGGAGGTCTTCGCCCACCACGTGGGTCCGTTCCTGCTGCGCGACTGCGGGCACTTCGTGCCGTGGGAAGCGCCGCACGCGTTGGTCAGCGGCACGACCTCGTTCTGCAGCGATCTCCTCCGAGCACCTACGGAGCGGTCGGCACCAGCGCCGGGGTGAACTGCATCACGCCGTCGTCGATCGGCGCCTTGCGGAACATCTTCTTGTCGCGGGCGTAGCGCTGCGGGTTGATCCACGGTTCGCGGTCGCCTTGGCGAGGGAAGCGGTCCATCACCCGCTGCATGTAGCCGGAGGAGAAGTCCTCGATCCACGGACGGGCCGGCATGTTCCGGTCCGATGCGCGCAGGCGCGGCGTGCACTGCACCGTGCCGGTCGCCGACATGTGGTTGAGCAGCCGGCAGACGTACTCGCTGATCAGGTCGGCGCGCAGCGTCCAGGACGCGTTGATGTACCCGAACGACGACGCCAGGTTCGGGATGTCGGAGTATGCGAAGCCCTTGTAGGTCCAGGTCGTGGAGAAGTCGATCGGCTCGCCGTCGACCGCGAAGTCCATCTCCCCGAGGGTCACCAACTGCAAGCCGGTGGCGGTGACGATGATGTCGGCCTCGATCGTCTCGCCGGAGGTGAGCGTGACGCCGTGCTCGGTGAACGTGTCGATCGTGTCCGTCACCACCGAGGCCTTGCCGGACTTGATCGCGTCGAACAGATCCCCGTTGGGCACGAGGCAGAGGCGTTGGTCCCACGGGTTGTAGGTCGGCGTGAAGTGCTTGTGCACGTCATAACCGGGACCGAGGTGCGTGCGCACGCCGTCGAGCAGCTTCTTGCGCAACTGGTGCGGATGAGTGCGTGAGCGGCCGTAGACGAGGCCCTGCAGGGTCACGTTCTTCCATCGCGTCGCGCGGTAGGCCAGGCGGCCGGGCAGCACCTTGCGGAGCCCGTTCGCCACCGCGTCGACATCGGGGCGGGCCACGACGTACGTGGGCGAACGCTGCAGCATCGTCACGTGCTCGGCGGTGTCCGACAGCGCCGGAACGAGTGTCATCGCCGTCGCGCCCGAGCCGATCACCAGCACGCGCTGTCCCGTGGTGTCGAGGTCGTCCGGCCACTGCTGTGGGTGCACCACCCGGCCGGCGAACGTGTCGAGACCGGGGAACTCGGGGGTGTAGCCCTGCTTGTAGCTGTAGTAGCCGGAGCACATGAACAAGAAGTTGCAGGTGATCGTCACCGGCTCGGCGTCGGCCTCGTCCAGGGCGCGCCGGGTGGCCTCGACGGTCCAGCGCGCATCCGCAGTGGACCACTCGGCCCGCTGCACCAGATGGCGGAAGCGGATGTGCTGATCGATGCCGTTCTCGCTGCTGGTCTCGCGGAGGTAGCTGAGGATCGACGGACCGTCGGCGATCGCCTTCTCCGCCGTCCACGGCTTGAAGCGGAACCCGAGGGTGTGCATGTCGCTGTCGGAGCGCACGCCCGGGTAGCGGAACAGGTCCCACGTGCCGCCGATGTCCGAGCGACCTTCGAGGATCGCATAGGTGCGTCCCGGGCACTCGGTCTGGAGGTGATAGGCGGCGCCGATCCCGGAGATGCCTGCTCCGACGATCAGCACGTCGACATGTTCCACCGTCATCTGTGTGCCCCCCGGCATCGCGCGCAACTCACTGCGCCGACGCGCTCGACTCTATCGAGCGTCGGTGATCTGGCCTTGCAGCGCTGCATCACGCGCTTTGACCGACCGCACGACCCGCCAGCAGATGATGAAGATGCCGAGCGCCAGGACGCCGAAGGTGATCGCCTGCAGCGGCCCGCCCGGATCGCCGGGATGGGTCGGTTCCACACCACATCCGGGAAGCCCGATCGGGTTGTTCATGCAGTCGGTGAGGTTGCGCTTGGTGTCGAGGAACGTGTTGTCGATGGTGGTCGCCGGCGCGGTGATCGGGGTGGAGGCGTCGCCTGAGGAACCGGGCGGAGCCGTGGCCGCCAGGGCCCGCGCCGGGGTGAGCACTGCCAGCAGGGCAACCACCAGGAACACGACACGACGCATGGCTCCATCGTCGCGCTTCCGGTGGTGCGATACCCAGCGGGCTGCCGGGTCATCGGGTGTGCAAACGTTGGGTGATGGAGCAGACGCGCGTCGACAAGTGGCTGTGGGCGGTGCGGCTCTACACATCGCGCACGGCTGCATCCGACGGTTGTTCCGGCGGTCACGTTCGGGTCAACGGCGCGGCGGCCAAGCCGGCCACCATGGTGCGCGTCGGCGACCGGGTGTCGGCCGTCGTCGGCGGTCGCGAGCGGATCCTCGAGGTCGTGCGGATCATCGAGAAGCGCGTCGGCGCAGCCGTCGCCGCTGAGTGCCTGGTCGACCACAGCCCGCCGCCACCGCCGCGCGAGGAGATGGTCGATCCGCTGTTCGCCCGCGCCCGCGGCACCGGCCGCCCGACCAAGCGCGACCGCCGCCAACTCGATCGCTTCCGCGGCCGCTGACTGCGGCTCAGAAGCCGCCGCTGTGAGCGATGATCACGATCACCACGACGAGGATCAGCAACACGATCAGGATGTGGCCGACCACGAACGCCACGATCGCCGCGACGGCAGGGATGATCACGTAGGCGATCAGCAGCGCCTTCCAGTAGCCGCGCGCGCCGATGAACTCGGCGGCTTCGTGCCCGCCGCGCCGGACAGCGATCAGCGCCGGTGGGAAGGCGACGAGCACGAACGCGACCAGCACGTACCAGAATTGGACGATCGAGTGCGCGACCGAGTCCCACAGGGTGCGGTCGTCCAGCGCGAACCGGAGTGCGCCCAGGCCGAAGAACACTGCGCACGCGGCGGGGATCGCGAGGGCGAGCGCCAGGCCGACGCTGGCCAGGTGGCCGCGCAGGGTCTGGAACGCTTCCTCGCCGATGAAGCGCGGCAGCAGGCGTCGGCCGCGACGGTGCACGGCGCCGTCCGGCTGCGGATCGGTGCGATCCGGCCCGGTCGAGTCGACGTCGGTCGCGGAGACGTCGGAGCGACTGTCGATGTCGAAGCGACCGGTGGCGAACAGGTCGTCGCCGAACGGCCGCGGGCCGGGCGCTGGCCACGCGGCCGGGCCGGACGGGGGCTCGAACGACGGATCGGACGACGGATCGAACGGCAGGGGGCCGGTCGGCGACTGCTCCATGACCGCAGCGTAGGACCGGGCACGGATCGAAAGCGGTTGGGCTTGGCCGGGCCACTAGGTTTGTGGCCTTGAGCGACACATCTGCGGTGCCCAGCGCGACGGACTCCCACCTGATCGACCCGCACCAGATCGATACCGTCCTGGTCGTCGACTTCGGTGCGCAGTACGCGCAGCTGATCGCCCGCCGGGTTCGCGAGCTGAGCGTCTACAGCGAGATCGTGTCGCACCGGATCACCGCCGAAGAGGTCGCCCGCCGCAAGCCCGCAGCGATCATCCTGTCGGGGGGTCCGAAGAGCGTTCACGTCGAGGGCGCACCGTCGCTCGACCCCGAGATCTACGAGCTCGGAGTACCGATCCTCGGCATCTGCTACGGCGCCCAGCTGATCGCCCAACAGCTGCAGGGCGGCGTCGTCGGGCGCGGCATGCGTGGCGAGTACGGCCGGGCCCACTTGACGATCAACGATCCCGCCTCGCACCTCCTCGTCGATCAGCCGGTCGAGCAGGACGTCTGGATGAGCCACTTCGACGCCGTGGTCACGCCACCCGATGGTTTCGTCGCCACCGCGTCCACGCCTGACGCACCGATGGCCGTGATCGAGAGCGTCGAGCGGAACATCTGGGGTGTCCAGTTCCATCCCGAGGTCGTGCACACGGTGCACGGGATGCAGGTCCTGCGCCGGTTCGTCATCGACCTCGCCGGCTGCAGACCGACGTGGACGATGTCGTCGATCATCGACGACCAGGTCGCCCTGATCCGCGTGAAGGTCGGTGCCGAGCGGGTCATCTGCGCGCTGTCCGGAGGTGTCGATTCCGCCGTTGCGGCCGCGCTCGTCCACAAGGCGATCGGCAGCCAGCTGACCTGCGTCTACGTCGACATCGGCCTGATGCGCAAGGGCGAGTCCGACCAGGTCACCGAGACCTTCCGGCGCAACATGAACATCGAGCTGATCCACGTCGACGCCGGCTCCAGGTTCTTCGACAAGCTCGCCGGGGTCACCGAACCGGAAGCCAAGCGCAAGACGATCGGTGAGCTGTTCGTGCGCATCTTCGAGGAGAACATCGGCGGCCTCACCGATGCCACGTTCCTCGTCCAGGGCACCCTCTACCCCGACGTGATCGAGAGCGGCGGCAGCGACGGCACCGCCGCCGTGATCAAGAGCCACCACAACGTCGGAGGCCTGCCCGACGACATGACGCTGCAGCTGATCGAGCCGCTGCGCAGCCTGTTCAAGGACGAGGTGCGTCGGCTCGGCACCGAGCTCGGGCTCCCCGACGAGATCACGTGGCGGCAGCCGTTCCCCGGTCCCGGCCTCGGTGTGCGGATCATCGGCGAAGTGACGCCGGAGCGGGTCGCCGTCTTGCAGGAGGCCGACGCGATCGTCCGCGAGGAGATCCGCAACGCAGGCCTCGAGCGTGAGATCTGGCAGGCCTTCGCGGTGCTGGCGGCGGACCTGCGCTCGGTCGGCGTGATGGGCGACGAGCGCACCTATGCCAACCCGATCATCATCCGTGCCGTCACCAGCGACGACGCGATGACGGCGGACTGGGCCCGCCTCCCGTATGACCTCCTGGAGACGATGTCGAGCCGGATCATCAACGAGGTCGAGGGCGTCAATCGGGTCGTCTACGACGTGACGTCGAAGCCGCCGGGAACCATCGAGTGGGAATAGGCGAGTGGAAGCGCTGCGTTTCCGTCACAGCAGCTGCAACGCAACCGTAATAATTGCTAGAGTCCCCTCCCGTCATGCGTCGCTCAACCTCCTTTCGCTGCGCGGTCGCATTGGTCGTCGGTCTCTTCGGCGGGGCGGTTGCGGTGCAGCCGGCTGCCGCGGACACCGTCGGTCAGCAGGAGCAACAGGTCAAAGACGTCGTCGCCGAGATCGACCGGATGCAGCAGAAGGTCGATCAGTACAACGAGGACTACCTCGCCGCGCTGAACGCCCAGTCCGCCGTCGAGGCGCAGATCGCCCAATCGCAGCAGCAGATCGCCGTCCAGGAGGCATCGCTCGCCGTGCTCCAGGGCCAGCTGGCCAGCGTTGCCGTCGAGCAGTTCATGGGTGGTGGTGGCGGCGCACTCGGACCACTGTTCGATGATCCGTCCCAGCTCGACGACACGCTGCAGCGCGAGCACCTCGCCACGGTCGCGGTCGACGCCGGTTCGGTCAGCACCGACGACTACGAGACGTTGCTCACCGACCTCGACACGGCTCAGAAGCATCTCGTCGAGAAGCAGCAGGAAGCGATCGATCTCGCGGCCCGCGCTGCAGCCAGCAAGGCCAAGGCCGAGCAGGCGGCGTCGGACCTGCAGGCCCGACTCGTCCAGGAGAAGAACAAGCTCGGCGACCTGATCCAGCAGGAGCAGGATCGCCAAGCGGCCGCCGCACAGGCGCAGTACCTGCAGGAGCAGGCGGCGGCGCGGGCCGCAGCTGCTGCCCGCGCGGCAGCGAACACCCCGAAGAGCTCGGGCAACAGCTCATCCGGATCGAACAGCAGCTCCGGCGGCAGCTCGGGCAACTCGTCGTCGGGTGGTTCGTCGTCGGGCAACTCGTCGTCGAACAACTCCTCGAGCGACTCGAACAGCAGTTCGGACTCCGGTTCCAGCGCCAGCAGCTCGAGCTCGAACGACTCGTCGTCGAACGACAGCGGCGCCAACCCGCCGCCGGTGTCCGGTCGCGCCCAGGTGGCCGTGGCGGCCGCAGCCAGCCAGCTCGGTGTGCCGTACAGGTTCGCTCAGTCCTCGC
>JAOBWQ010000102.1 GCA_025463425.1 Ilumatobacteraceae bacterium
TCCGGCTGAGCGGTGGCCTCCTCCTCGTCGAACGAACCGGGGCCTCCGCGATCACTCGGTCGATCCCGGTCGACGGATCGACGCTCGCAGCGATGGCTGCGGTCGTCGGTGTCGACCTGTCGAGCGAGCTCGACGTCGGCGGTGACACGCCCGAGCTCGGCGACATCGACGTCCCGCTGTCGGTCGACCCTTCGTCGCTGACCCAGATCGGCACCTGGTTCGCGTACGGGCTCCAGGTCCTCGATCGCGTTGTGGCCCAGCAGCCCACGGATGCTGCGCCGACCCGAGCGCGGATCTGGCCGGAGCACTTCGACCTCGGCATCGACCTCGCAGTCGCTTCAGGGGGGCGGGTCAACCTCGGTGCGTCACCTGGTGACGGCTTCCACGCCGCGCCGTACCTCTACGTCTCGCCGTGGACCGGCGTTCCCGCGAACGGCGACGGTTACTGGAACGCTCCGTTCGGGGCGGTCCTCGGCTACGCCGAGATCGCCGTCGCCCCGAGTGCGTTCGCGTTCGGCGTCGACTTCCTCGAGCGAGGCCTCGCCCTCCTCGCCTGACCGGGCAACCGTGACGCATTCCCCGGTCGAGGGCCGGCGAATGCGACGAAGTTCACCCGGACCGGAAGCACTGTGACGCATTCCCCGTTCGACGGCCGGCGAATGCCACGGAGTTCACGGCCGATGCCCGAACGGTGACGCATTCCCCGGTCGACGGCCGGCGAATGCGACAGGGTTCGACCGTCAGGTGCGGCAGACCTGCAGGAGATGTTCGACGGCGTCTGCGACGGGCACGTCGGTGCGCTCGCCGGTCTTGCGATCCTTGACCTCGATGGTGCCGTTGGCGAGGCCCTTGCCGACGACGACGATGGTGGGCACGCCGAGCAGCTCGGCGTCGTTGAACTTGATGCCGGGCGACGTGCCGATGCGATCGTCGATCATCACCCGCAGCCCCGCCGTCTCGAGCGCGAGTGCCAGTTCCTCGGCCGCTGGGCCGGTCGGCTCACTCGGCTTGCCGGTGACGACGATGTGCACGTCGGCGGGCGAGATCTCGCGGGGCCAACACAGGCCCTTCTCGTCGAGCAGCGTCTCGGCGATCGCCGCGACCGCGCGGGACACGCCGATCCCGTAGCTGCCCATCGTGACGACCTGGGTCTTGCCGTTCTGGTCGAGCACGGTGAGCCCGAGTGCGGTGGCATACCGGCGGCCGAGCTGGAAGATGTGGCCGATCTCGATGCCTTTGGCGATCTCCAACGCGTTGCCGCACTTCGGGCACGGGTCGCCGCCATGGATCTCCGCGGCTTCGATGACGCCGTCGGGCGTGAAGTCGCGACCCATGGTCAGGTTGATCACGTGTCGGCCGGGCTGGTCCGCTCCGGTGATCCACGCCGTGCCCTCGACGACGCGTGGGTCGACGAGGTAGCGGATCCCCGAGGCGTTGTGCTCGCCGAGTGCGCCGGGCCCGATGTAGCCCTTCACGAGCGCAGGGTTCTTGGCGAAGTCGGCAGGTTCGAACGCCACCACTTCCGCCGGGCCGACCTGGGCCTCGACCCGCTTGAGATCGACCTCACGGTCGCCGGGCAGGCCGATGGCCAGCGCCGAGAACGTGCCGTCCGGGTGCTTGAGCTTGACGACCAGGTTCTTCAGGGTGTCGGCGGCGGTCCAGTCGCGGTCGGGATGGCGGAGGTCGGCGCGCGCGTTGACGACGTCGACCAGGGTCTCGATCGTGGGCGTGTCGGGGGTGTCCTCGATCCGGGCCGCGGGCAGGCCATCGAGCTGGATCGCTTCGGGAGCACGGACCTGGACGGCCTCGGTGTTCGCGGCGTAGTCGCAGTTCGTGCACCGCACGAACGTGTCCTCGCCCACGTCGATCGGGGCGAGGAACTCCTCACTGGCCGAGCCGCCCATTGCGCCACTCATCGCCGAGACCATCACGAACGGAAGGCCGAGCCGGTTGAAGGTGCTGATGTACGCCTGGCGGTGCTGCTCGTAGCTCTTCTCCAGCCCGGCATCGTCGATGTCGAAGCTGTAGCTGTCCTTCATCACGAACTCACGGGTGCGCAGCAACCCGGCACGGGGCCGGGCTTCGTCGCGGTACTTCGTCTGGATCTGGTAGATGTGCAACGGCAGGTCCTTGTAGCTGCTGTACAGGTCCTTGACGAGCAGCGTGAACATCTCCTCGTGGGTCGGTGCGAGCAGGAAGTCGTTGCCCTTGCGGTCCTTGAGGCGGAAGACGCCGTCGCCATAATCGGTCCAGCGGCCGCTGATCTCGTAGGGCTCGCGGGGCAGCAGCGCGGGGAAGTGGACCTCCTGGAACCCGGCCTTGTCCATCTCCTCGCGCACCACCCGCTCGACGTTGCGGTAGACGATCCATCCGAGCGGCAACCACGTGTAGCCGCCCGGTGCAGCCCGGCGGATGTAGCCGCCACGGACCAGGAGGCGGTGGCTCGGCACCTCGGCGTCGGAGGGGTCTTCACGCAGCGTGCGGAGGAAGAGCGTCGACATTCGGAGCACGGGGAACCTCTATCGCTGAGTGCGCAAGCTGGGGATGGTGGAGAGCGCGTGGGCGCGTCGCCGCAGGGTAGCGGGCGCCAAACGACTGTATCGGCCCGATATAGTTGCAGGGCCCGAAGTTCGTAACACGACACAGGCGTGGGTTTCGACCCACGCCTTTTGTTTCACCTACGGGCAGTTTGAATTGATGTCGAATGAACGTTGCAGGCGACAGCGGACCGAACGGAGGTGACCATGGACAACCCAGGAGACGAGATCGAGCTCGACGAGTTCGACGATCTCGACGACGACGAGGAACTGCAGCACGAAGAGATGACGGCCGAGCAGTTCGCCGCCGAGCACCCCGTGTTCACCCCGGTCCTCGACCCGAAGATCACCAAGGTCAACGACAAGGTCCTCGCGTTGGTCGCCCCCATCGTGGCCGATCTCGGTCTGGAGCTGTACGACTTCGAGTTCGCCGGCGGCATCGTCAAGGTCACCATCGACACACCTCCCGGCATGGTCGGCGAGAACGGTCGCGGTGGGGTCACGCTGGACCAGCTGGCCCTCGTCACCCGCCTGATCGGGCGCGACTTCGATCATCACGATCCCATCCCCACGCACTACACGCTCGAGGTCAGCAGCCCGGGTCTGGAGCGCAGCCTGCGCACGCCCACGCACTTCCAGCGCGAGATCGGCAAGTCGGTCAACATCCGCCTGCGCGCCCAGCTCGACGGTCAGCGTCGCTTCCAGGGCGTGCTCATCGCTGCCGACGACACCTCCGCCACGCTGCGTCTCGACGACAAGGACCTCACCGAGCGGGTCATCCCGATCGACCTGATCGACCGTGCCAAGACCGTCTTCCACTGGGAGAAGGGCGAGAAGGGCACGCCGACGTCAGCGAAGGCAGCCGCAGCCTCTCCCAAGGCGCGGCCGAAGAACTCACCGAAGAGATCGAAGTCGGCATCTGCGGCCAACAAGCCGAAGGGTCCGTCCGACGAGCTCGATTCACCCATCCACGAGGAGGCGACCGCATCATGAGCCAGCGGAGCGAGCGAATCATTCAGAACAGGCGAAGCGCTCACGGGTGCACCCGAAACCGAGCGAGCGACTCGTCAACGACGAAAGGGGTGCACCAGTGAGTGGTCTTGACATGGCTGAAGCCGTCCGCATGCTGGCGGCGGACAAGGGAATTTCCGTCGACACCCTGTTGCAGGTGTTGGCCGACGCGCTCGTCAGCGCGTACAAGCGTCGTCAGGGCGCGGCCGACGAGGCCGAGGTCCAGATCGACGCCGACACGATGGACATCCGGATCATCGCCTACGACATCGACGACGACGGCAACTGGGTCAACGCCCGCGACGACACGCCCGACGACATGGGCCGCATCGCCGCGCAGACGTTCCGTCAGGTGCTCAACCAGCGCATCCGCGAAGCCGAGCGCGACCGCAAGTTCGAGGAGTACGCGAACCGCGAGGGCGACATCGTCACCGGCATCATCCAGCAGACCGACAGCCGCTACACCCTGCTCGACCTCGGTCGGGTCGAGGCGTTGCTGCCCC
>JAOBWQ010000111.1 GCA_025463425.1 Ilumatobacteraceae bacterium
CCGGCATGATCTCGATCGCGGTCACGCCGAGATCGGCGAGCTGATCGAGGTGCGCGACGGCTCCGTCGAACGTGCCCTCGGTCGAGAACGTACCGATGTGCAGCTCGTACAGCACGGCCGCGGGCAACGGGAATCCTGCCCAGTCCTGATCGGTCCACTCGAAGATGCTGTGGTCGACTGCCTGTGACCAGCCGTCCGGCCCGTCAGGCTGCCGGGGCGAACGAGGGTCCGGGTAGGCGCTCCCGTCGATCACGAACCGGTAGAGAGCGTCGGCGGGAACGTCCTCGGCAGATTCCCACCAGCCACCGTCGCCGGCCACCATCGCGGTCTGCGACGAAGGTCTCGCCAGGTCGACCGATGGGGCGAGAGGCGCCCAGACCCGTACTGTGCTCATGATCCGCTCTCGGTCTTCGCCAGCACGGCGAGGCCGAGTGAACCGGTGATCTCGGCCACCCGCGCCTCGGCGGCGAACAGCGTGTCGTTGCCGGGATCGAGCGCATCACGCCACTCTCCCGGTGGGAGGGTCGCCGTGACCGAGCCCCAGCCGTCGCGCACGACGCGGAGCGGACGCACGGGGACGACGACGGTGATCTGTCCACCGCGACAGAACCCGAGCGCACGGTCGGAGCCGTCTCCGCCGAAGGGCAACGGCGCGTAGGTGGCGCCCGGACCGGTGAACGCCGCTGGGTGTTCGGCGCGGATGCGCAGCAGTCGGCGTGTCAGCCACAGCTTGTTGGCGCCGGAGGTGTCTTCGTCCAGCGAGATCGCCGGCCGATCGATCGTGCCGGGCATGAGCGCGCGGCGCACGGCGTAGTCGACCGGCGACCGGTTGTCGGGATCGACCAGGCTGTTCGTCCAGAGCTCACTGCCCTGGTAGAAGTCCGGGATCCCGGGACCCATGGCTTTCAGGGTGAGCTGACTCATCGCCGCAAGCCTTGCCGGACGGGCACATCGGGCGACGAACTGGTCGAGGTCAGCGACGAAACCTGGATCGGTGGCGATGGCTGCTGCGAACGCGAACACCTCGTCCTCGGCTGCGGTCGGTGCGGTCCACGACGTGACCTGTTTGGCCTCGCGCATCGACTTCGTCAACACGTCGCGGACGCGTTCGTCGGAGATCGGGTGCGCGCCGATCAGCGTTTGGTAGAGCAGGTATTCCGTCGCGCGGTTCGGCGTCGCCGTTCCCCAGCGCGGATCGTTGTCGGTCCGCCACCGGTCCACCGTCTCACGCCATTCGTCGGGGATCTCGCTGAGCAGGCTGATCCGGGCGCGCACGTCTTCGGATCGTTTGGTGTCGTGCGTCGACGTGGCCGACATCGTCGACGGGTGGTCGGCTGTCGTTCCCGTCGATTCGCCGTGGAAATCTGCGGCGGACACGCCGAAGAAGGATGGGTCACTGCCGACCTCGTTCAGCGAGATCAGCCGGTTGTAACGGTAGAACGTCGTGTCCTCGACGCCCTTGGCCATGGTCGGGCCGCTCAGTTGTTGGAAGCGAGCCACGAACTCGTCGCCGGGACCGTCGGTGGCATCGGCGCGCATGATCCTGCCCAGCGCATCGAACAACGTGGGGTCGGTTGCGGGCCGGAGTGCGGCGGCGGCCGGGATCAGCGCATCGAGGATCGCCGCATCTGCTGCCGGGACCGCAGTTCCTGCGGACGACGGCACGAGGTAGGTGCGGTAGACCGGCATCGCGATCAACAGCGCCTCCAAGGCGGAGCGAACCTGTTCGTTGGTCCAGGATGGCCCAACGCCGTCGTGCGGCAGGCAACGTTGGGCGAGACCGACGAGTCGGGTGACCTCCGCGCCGAACATCTCGTCGAGCACCTGTTGCTTCGCCGCCGTGACCACGGCGTCGTAGTCCTCGTGTGCTCCGACGAACTGCTCGAAGGTTGCAGTGAGCGCCGACTCGGCGGCGGGATCGACGAAGACGCCGGTGATCCTCCGCATCGGGTCGTATCCCGTCGTGCCGTCGACGGGCCATGCCGTCGGCAACACCTCCCCCGGTTCGAGGATCTTCTCGACCACGATCCATGCGTCCGGGGCAGCCTTGCGGAGATCGTCGAGGTAGCCCCCGGGATCGCGCAGGCCGTCCGGATGGTCGATCCGCAGACCCTGCACGTCACCGGCGGCGACCCATTCGAGCGTGCGTTCGTGCGCAGCTGCGAACACGTGAGGGTCTTCCACGCGAACACCGACCAACGTGGTGACATCGAAGAAGCGGCGGTAGTTGAGCTGGGTGCTCGCCGCCCGCCAGGAGGCGAGGCGGTAGTGCTGGCGCTCGTGCAGGGCGCGGAGCCCATCGGCGGTCGACGAGTCGTGGGTGATCGTGCCCGCCGCGACCGGGAAGCGATGATCGGCGTGGCGGATCTCCCACTCGTGCTCGTCGTGCTCGGAACGGACGAGGGCGATGTTCGACGCGGCGACCTCGGTCTCGAAGTCGTCACCCAGGACCGGCAGCAGCACCTTGCCGCACAGCTCACCGTCGGACGACGTCCAATCGATGTCGAAGAACGCAGCGTCCGGGCTGTCCTGGCCGCCGCGCAGCACGTTCCACCAGCGCCGGTTCTCGCTCGCCTCGGCGACCGACATGTGGTTCGGGACCACGTCGACGACATTGCCGAGGCCGTGCTCGCGCAGCGCTGCGTAGAACCGTTGGAGCGCCGGCTCTCCGCCGAGCTCCTCGCTGACCCGGCCGTGATCGACCGTGTCGTAACCGTGGGTCGACCCACTCGC